>DATCIL010000264.1:0-5875 GCA_036507795.1 Anaerolineales bacterium
AGCGGTTTGGGAAGGTAATCTTCGTGACGGCAATGGAACTATGCGCCTTGGTGCCGGCGGATTTGAAGGTGCTTATTCTTTTGCTTCCCGGTTTGAGGAAGGGACCGGCACGAATCCTGAGGAACTGCTCGGCGCAGCGCTCGCGGGATGTTTTTCAATGGCCTTGAGTGGGGATCTGGGCCGGGCGGGCTATCAGGCGGAACGGGTGGAAACCAAAGCCCGGGTAAGTTTAGAAAGGGTTAACGATAAACCCACCATCACCAAGATCCATCTGGAAACCCAGGCAAAAATTCCCGGCATTGATGAGCAGACTTTTCTAACGACAGCGGATGGCGCCAAAGAAGGCTGCCCGATCTCCAGGGCTTTGGGGGACGTTCAGGTAACGCTGGATGCCAGGCTGGTCTAGTTAGACCTTTTATGGCAGGCTGGAGAGACGTCACCAATATCTGGAAGAACGTCCGCGAAGTTGATCTGCGCCCCATCCGCGATGAAGCGCTTAAAGAAGTTAAAATTGCCATTGTCGGGTTGGAAGGGAGCGGCAGGCAGGATTTGGCGGATCAAATGCGCCGCGACCCGCAACAGCCCGGCGCGACTACCCAAACGCCCATCCTGGTCACGAGCCCGGATGCCAAAGAAGAACTGGCTGATATCGATCTGCTGATACTCCTGATTGGGCCGGGATCGATTGACATTCACCGGCACCGGGCGTGGGCCCACGAATGGTCGAGGGCGGGGAAACATGTCATCCTTTTCTTTAACCAAACGGATAACAGCGACAATTTACGCTCGCAAGCTCTCGACGTTTATTGGAATGCTGCTAAACTGGTCATCGGTCCGGTTGACGATACGCTTCATTTGCTGTCAGATTTTGTCCCGGCAGTTATCGATCTGCTGCCCGATCGCCAGTTATCATTAGCCCGGCATTTCCCCTTATTTCGTGGTCCAATTGTCCAGAGGCTGATCAATGAGACCTGCATGTCCAATGCCGCCTATGCCTTGAGCACCGGGCTCGCAGAGGTCGTGCCGGTTTTGGGCATCCCTCTGAACCTCGCGGACATGTTTGTGCTCACCAAGGCCCAGGCTTTCCTCGTCTACCGTCTGGGTCTGGCTCTGGGTTTTTCGACTCAGTGGCAGGATTATATTAGCGAATTTGGCAGTGTTATCGGAGGCGGGTTTTTATGGCGGCAGCTGGCTCGTTCATTGGTCGGCCTGATCCCCGTCTGGGGTATCATCCCTAAGGTTTCTGTTGCCTATGCCGGCACCTATGTGGTGGGACATGCCGTTCTGCGGTGGTATCTCACGGGACGGCACGTCTCACGGAAACAAATCCGTGAACTCTATCGTCTGGCATTCGCCCAGGGGAAGACGATTGCCCGAAATTTGCTGGATAGGACCCGCCGGCCGCGCTTGGGCCGGGGAAAAACCGGCCAATTGCCCTCCGGTGCAGCTCCCGAACTTGACGAAAAGCTCCCGGATGAACAGGTCTGTTCCAACTGCGGCCGGATTAGCGCTCCAGACGCCGCTTACTGCCAGTACTGCGGTCTGCCTCTGACCAATATTCCTTTTTCGGATCTAGGCTAAGCCCATTTACCCGATCTCCTCAGGATTAAAGACTACCTCTTCTTTCCCCATCAGCTTGTCCTGCACTTTCCTGACGATCAGGTCCAGATGCCCGGAGTTTGAGACAAAGTCTAAATCATCGGCCGGTACCGCCAGCACGGGGCACAGGCTGAAGCCTTTGATCCAGCTCTCATAGAGGTCGTTTAATTGGGCCAGGTAAGCCTGCGTGATCCGGCGTTCATAATCTCGGCCGCGTTGTGAGATTCGCTCCAGCAAGGTGGGTACGGCTGCCCGAAGATATAACACGAGGTCGGGAGGCGGCAGAAAATCTGCGACGGCGTGGTAAAGATCACGATAAGTAATATAGTCTCTTTCGCCGATTAACCCCTGTTTGAATAGATTGTGAGCAAATACCTCCGCATCCTCGTAAACCGTGCGATCTTGAATGACGGAGGTGGGATGGTCGATCAGCTGGCGATGTGCCCGCAGGCGGTGGGTAAGAAAGTAAATTTGAGAATGAAATGCCCAACTCTGCATATCCTGGTAGAAATCCGCCAGGTAAGGGTTTTCGGCTTCCGGTTCATGGAACGGCTGC
Source organism: Anaerolineales bacterium (assembly GCA_036507795.1). Taxonomy (GTDB): domain Bacteria; phylum Chloroflexota; class Anaerolineae; order Anaerolineales; family UBA4823; genus DASQQR01. Next base: position 2,156 of record DATCIL010000264.1, read on the forward strand.
CATCCCAGACGAGCGGCTAGCAAGGATACCAGCGTTGATTTTCCGACTCCGATATTACCGGCAACTGCCACGAACTTTTTTGTGTGCGTGCCCCTGATCCCTGTATCCATGGCTTAGCTCACCTCCACCGCAAGCCGCTTTATACAGCTTCCTGGTTTTCCAGGTTTTCAACTTCGTGCTCGCCCCAGACGAGAAAAGCGACCGCCATCCCTTTATCATCATCCATGACGATGTCTAAATGGTGTTCCGGTCGAAAATCTTCCACTTTAATCAGGCGCAAACAATTTGACAGCCCTTTATCCGCCGAAATCCATTCAGTCAACCGGTTGGGGGTATCGTAGAAGAAATCCCGCTTGAAAATGGTTTCTTCATCATCCAGGTAGATTCCTAAGGGGTAGATATTTGCCTCCACCAGATCCTGGAAGAAATGTGTGCCAAATGAAGGCTCTGGGGCCAGGCCAATGTCCTGTCCAGATATCTCCACCAGGGCTGAAGTATTGTAGATATCTGAATAACCGATGAAGACACCCAGGTCTGGGTTGCGGGTTCCCCAGCGTCCGGGGCCGACGCAAATGAAGTTCTGCTCAGCCAACGCCACGTTAAGCTGGCTGATCACCCGGCCGACGTCTGAACGGGCGGCGTTCGTTGGCAGCGTAAGGTAGACCTCGGGCACAACGTAAACTACGTAACTGACGCCCTCAACTCGCCCATGCGGTACCATCCGGGTAGTCGCGAAAACGATATCCTCGTCCGGGATGTTTTTGGGTAAGCGCGCCTCGACCTCTTGCAGGTGACTCTGCGGACGGCATTGCAGAAGCGAGATTTCTACGTTTGGACGCAGGCTTTCCGGGTCACTGATCTGAATGGTGAACTCGGTATCTACGGGAGCGTGGTAGTGCTTCTCCAAGATTTTTAGGATCCGCCGCATCCGCTCGGCGAAGGCCGTCCGCCTCAAGAGCTCATCGAAGGTCACCACCAAATGATCAGTACTTACGTGTAACAAGGTGCTGCGCAGCGGAACCATGTAGCCGCCTTGATCGACCTGTACCAGATAGCGCAGCACCGGATAATGTGGGTCCAGCACTGAGGAGACAGGCAACGTCTTGAAGGCGTTCTCTTCCAGATCAATCAAATCAACGAACTGTTGAGAATACCGGCGAATAGCTTTTGGGGAGTCTTCTGGATGCAGCAAAGGATGGCTGAGGGCTACTAAACGAGGATAGTCATTCCCGATCCGCTCAACCGCCCGCGTGCCCAACCCCCATACCAGACGCAGGAACCCATCCTCGCGCTTGATCTGGGGAGACCAGCGATAAAAATTGCGGCTGAACGCCACGCCGGCTGCATGCGGCAGGTAATAGCGCCCATAACGCTGGCCCTGAACCACCTGGATGAGAATTGCCATCCGTTCATCGTAATCTTGCAGCCCCTTGCTCCGGCGATATAGCAGCGCCTCGGGGTTTAGCGCGCTGGCGTAGACCCGGGCGATGGCCTTTGTTAAATCCTGCAGGTTCTCTTCGGGTGTGCTCTGGTTTGGGCAGAAGATACTTTCGTACTTGCCAGCAAACGAGGTTCCGAAATTATCTTCGAGCAGGCTCGATGATCGCACGATTAAAGGGCTTGGTCCAATCGCCTCCAGGAGACTCCTCAGTTGCTCTAATATATCTTTAGGGAATTCGCCTTGCAGATAGTCTTTTTGTATTTGGGGATATTCCTCCCGGATCTGGTCCTCGTCTTTGTACTTCTGGTCGCCCCAATGCAGCAGGTTGTTGACCGCCATATAGGAGTACATGGCATCCGATCCAAGAAAGTAAGATTCCGGGATGCGCAGGCATTCTCGAATTTCATCGTCGGCGACTTCGCTGAGGATGCGTGCGGCCAGTAACATCCCTGCCGACTTACCGCCGATTTTCCCCTGCCCAATTCTCCGTTTCCTGATCTCCCACAAATCGGTTACGTTGAACCATTCCTTAGCGATGTTGATATACGCCAGTTGGTCGCTAATCATGGTCCGGATCAGCACAACTTTGATCTCTCTCAGGCGCGCTTCCGCCTGTTGGCGCTGCTCTGGCGGCAGCCGCTCGATGGTCATCGCCTGCTCGAAAAGCAAGTTTTGAGGCGCCAACTCGGGATTGAAAGAGACCAGGAGATCATCCGCGTGAGCGCCGCGCTCTGCCAGCACTTCTCGCACGATTTGTTCAAACAAATTGTATGGCAGGTTGTAAGCGAAGTAGAAATCGGTCAGATGGCTGCGGATACGCGCCAGGCGAGTTTCCCACACCTCGGCAGGTTCCTCCTCAAAAGGATTATGCAGCCCTTCCCTTGCCTGTGAGCGCACCGCTTTTTCGCGGACCTCAGCTTCAAAAGCGTGCGGTGTGATAACGCCGCGATCAAATAGTTCTCGACGCATTCGCGCGCGGATGCGCGTTCTCAAAATCGGGTATTGAGCTAAAGTAAGATAGATATTGAGCGCCCGGTCCGAAGTAGCGGCTGGGAAGGTCATGCCTTTCTAACTTGCCAGATGCATCGGCATGATGACGTGCAGGAAATTATCCTCGCCTACCGGCCGGATTACGCCAGGCGCCGTGTCGACGCTAGTCTCCAGGGCGACATTGGGGGTTTTGACGACATCCAACACTTCCCGCAAGAATCTCACATTGAAAGCAATTAAGAGCGGGGGACCTTCAATGGATGCATCGATCGTGGTCTGGTTGAAGCCCGTCTCTTCGGATTGGCCGGAAATTTCTAGCGTCCCTGGTTGGAGCTCTCCCCCGGGGGTAATGTTGATGCGGGCAATGTGCGAACCTTCCCTGGCGAAAATCTCGGCCTGCTTGCAGGCTTTTAGAAAAGTGGTAGTAGAAAGCACTGTCCGGGTTTGGTAGCTGCGCGGGATGATTTGTTCGTAATCCGGGAAAGTGCCTTCGATCAGTTGCGAAACCAGCTCGACGTCTTTCATCCGGAAAATCACCTGGCCGCGACCGGGAGGCAGGATCATGGTGATCGCTTGCTCGCCGTCTCCAGAGATGCGCGCCAGCTCGCTAAGCGCCCGGGCGGGAATCACTGCGCTAATCGGCCGGGATACATCCGAAGACAGCTCCGCATTCCGCACTGACAATCTGAATCCATCCGCAGCTGCCAGTGTGATGGTATTGCCATGTACATTTACCAGCACGCCGGTAAGAATAGGCCTGGCGTCATCTGTTGAAGCGGCGAACGCAACATGCTGGATCATCTCTTTAAGATCGGCGACGTTAAGCTGGATACCCTGATCCAGATCCGGCGAGGGCATCGGCGGAAACTCCTGCGAGTCGATGCACTTTAGATCCGTGTTTGAGGAACCGCTGCGCACGTTCAGCGTTTGTGTGCGCACGTTCAGCGTCATTTCGACTTGCTGATCAATCAAAGTGCTCACCAGTTCGGTGAATGTCCTCGCCGGCACAGTTGTTGAGCCTTCTTCCTGGATCTTGGCGCCGATCCAGCAGGTGATGCCCATCTCCAGGTTCGTAGCCGATAGGCGCAGCCGCCCCTCATCTGTTGCGACCAGGACGTTCGCCAGAACCGGCAAGGTGCTCCGGGGCGAGACTGCCCGAGAGACAATGTTCAAGCCATGCGCTAAATTCTCTTGCAAGACGGAAACCTTCATAAATGCATTCCTCTCCTCGGGTTCGTTGAGCTCGCTTTTCAAAAGTATACATCGATAAAGTTAAAATTGCCAGACTT
>DATCIL010000265.1:0-3233 GCA_036507795.1 Anaerolineales bacterium
GATTTAAACAAGTTGTAATGGTAGCTCTTAAATCTTCTCCAGATCTACGTGTAGATATTATGGACCTGATCTCTGAAGGGGATAAAGTGGTAGTTCGATTGCAGTGGCATGGTACTGGTCACACAGGTAAAAAGGTTAATCGAGAGACGATAGATATTATTCGCTTGTTAGCATTACCTTTGACTGTACCTTAAAAACTGCATAGCTGGAATTTGACACCAGGCTGGGCGTGGCTAAACTCTCCTCGATCATTTGCTATCGTTAAGGAGACGTCGATGTATTATCCTCCGGCTGTGTCTGAAAAAGCCCGCCGGCTCGAACAACTGCTGTTACGGCTGGAAGCCGGTGAGCCACTGGAGCAAGTCAGAGCTGAACTTGAGCTTGAACTCAAGCCTGAACGGGTGAGCCAGCTGAAGGCCAAGTACGAAGCGGGCGGGCGGCGCTGGGAAGCGTTACTGGATGGTCGGTTTGGCCATTATCAACACGTCAACTCAGCGGTACGGGCCTACTTGTTTGAGCGCAAGCAGCAGGATGAGCGCCTGACGGCGGGTGAATTGGCGAGTGAAGTCGAGCAGAAGTTCGGGTTGGGCATCAGTGTCGGCCATATCAATCATGTTTTGCGCGAGGTTGCCTTGACCCGCACGCCGGGCCGTCCGCGGAAACGAGCCGTTCCGGCGGAAAGCACAGCGACCAGTGTGCCGATCCAGGCGCAAGCGGGTCTTTTTTTCCCTGGAAGGGGCCAAGCAACAGTTGGGCGTGACGACGACCATCGAACAATGCCTGAGCGAGACAGCCGCTCAGGCGGAGTTTGAGCCGCGGCGGACGAAGTTGCTGTGGGAGCAGGAGGTGAACACGCGCTGGGCCAAGCTCGATCATCTGCTGTACTTGCCGGTGGTGGGGCTGACCCGGCCGCGGGATCTGTATTACTACCAGGGCCAGGGGTTGCAGGTGTTGTACGGTTTTACCTATAAATACCTGACGGTGGAGCACTTTCTGGGCCGCCTGACCCGGCTGGAGGTGGGCTACCCCCTGGCGGAGGCCTTAGCTCAGACCTACAGCCAAGCCTGGTATCCGGGCCACAGTTCCCTCATCCTTTTTGCGGATTGGCACATCAAACCGCATTGGACCAAGCACCCCACTCACTCCGGTCATGTCACGATGTGGGGGCGGGTCATGCCCGGTACGAAACAACTGCTCCTCAATGGGCCAGATGGCCATCTGTTAGGAGCCTGGGACATGGTCATTGATCTGCATCTGAGCCAGGTCTTGGTGGACTTGGAAGCAGACCTGGCCGAGGTGTTACAGCGGCCGCTGGCTTACACCATCTGTGACAGCGATGGGGGTGGTCTGCCGACCGGCCAACGCTATGCCGCGGCCGAACGGTTTTACCTGAGCCGCTTAGCGCAACCCGGCTACACTCTGGACGATTTTGAACTGCGGGGGGAGTGGCAACCGGCCACAGGCGACCCGGAGCGCGAAGTCGTGGCGGCGGGCTGGCGCGATCCGGTCAAAGCAGCCGCGGAAGTACGCGACCTGGTCTTGATGCGGCGTTTGAGCGATGTCAACCCGACCCGGATTTATGCCGGCCGTCTGCCCCCGGAGCTGAACCTGGCCGAGGTGCCCGGCCTCTATCGCCAACGCTGGAACCATCAGGAACGACGTATCCGCGAATTGGTCAATGGGGCCAACCTGAACGCCAACTTTGGCTATACCTACCAGACCGTCTCCGATCGGACCCAGCAGCGGCAGTGGGTCGAGGCCCAGACCCAGGTCGAGGTCAGCCAGCAGCGGCTGACCCTGCACCAGACGGCCCTGGTCAATCTGCGGCGCCAGTTAGCCGAGCTGCGGCACAGCTATCAACAGCAACGGCTGGCCTGGACCGTTAGCTTGACCGACTTACAGCACTACTATCACCACCGCCAGCAAGCCGGGCAACCCCTCCGCCGCTGTCAGCAGCGCCTGGCTCGGCACGACCGGACTGGGGCCACCTTGACCGGGCGGTATCGGCGGCACCGCCAGCGCCTCCTGCGGCAACTCCGCCAACGTCGGCAACAAGGCCTGACTGCCCAGACGGAATTGAACACCCGGCAAGCGGTCCGCGATACCTTTGATACCGCCGCCTTATGCCGCCAACGCGAGTTGGAGAAAGATCAACTGATGCTCAATCTTCAAATTCTGTTGGGCAACTTACATGACTGGACCCGAACTCACTATTTTGCCCCCGTCTGGCAACACTTGGAGTTAGATACCGCCATCGAGTTGATCTACCGTAAGCCAGGCCGGGTCCGCTGGGGGACCCAAGAGATTGAGGTCGTCTTGGAACCCTACCGCTATCCTGAGCACCAACAGGCCATGGAAGAAACGTGTCGGCGTTTCAATGCCGCTAATGTCCGCTGGCGCGATGATCGGCTCCTGCGCATTCGGGTTGCACCAGCCGCTTAATTCCAGTTATGCAATTGTTAATGTGCAGTCAAAGGTAATGCTAAGATTTGTAAAAGAAGGGTCTCCACAAATTAATGGACTTCACGCGGCGTCCGAGTCAACAGCATTAGCCCCGGTTACACCCGCACCCAACTGGTCAATGAGTTTCTGGAAAAGCCTATCGGTCAAGAGAAGCTCCCCCACTGGCTTGCCTTAACCCCCATGGGACGTCTGGGCGAAGTGACAGATTTACAGGGGGCTGTAGTTTATCTGGCCTCAGAAGTCTCAGATTTCATGACGGGCCACGATATGGTGATTGATGGGGGTTACTGTGTATGGTGAATAGTAGGTAGAAAGGTTTTTGACTACCAAGAATGGAGCAGGCTGGTTGGGTCAAACGCGAGGTTGAACATAATCTATGACTCAGGGCGAACCAGAACCTCGTAGTGGCTGACCGTTGGCTCGAACTCCAGCAGAAACTCTTTATCTTCGGGATAATAGCGAGCTTGTTCCGGTTCCGACCCGGCGAATTTTTCAATCGCGGCCATGGAATCCCAGAGTGAAATTAAGGTAAAATGGGCCACATCACCCTCAATGCGGCGTAACACATATACGCCTCGATTCCCTGTCGTCGCCTGATAGTCGGGTACGCCGGTCTGGTTCAAATAGTCAAAATAAGCGTCAGCTTTAGCCGCCGCCGTGATACCGTGCCAAATGCGAGCAATCATAAGTCTTCCTCATTAATGACAAAGCAGATTTCTACGAGCGTGACCGCAAACGACCGACCGCAGACCGCCGCAGATGAGTTTTTG
>DATCIL010000266.1:0-8911 GCA_036507795.1 Anaerolineales bacterium
CGACATAACCCACATTCCAGGGTTCAGGACCGAGGACGCGCAGCGCAGTGGCCGGGTTCATCGTCCCGGCGCCCACCTGCGTGTAATACGGCTGCCAGATCAGGCAGCCCTGCTCATCCCAAAAATGCTGCAGGGCCATAATGATAGACTGAAAGTTAAGAGGATTAGCCATAGATCTAAATCATCATTCATCTTGAGTAGACTCATCTAAGAGACGGCGCAGCTCTTCCTCCCAAACATCATCCAAGGGGTCGAAGAGCACCTCATCGAATTCCTCGGATAGACGCGCCATGTAATCACGTACGCCGAGTTGGGGCGCTTTGCGATCAATCTCATCAAGTTTTGAATCGACGACCTCAATCAGGTGATCGCTCTTCTCCTCTAAATCGGAAAGATCAAAATCCGTTCGAAGCATGTAATTTATGCGCCGCATTACGCTCAGCCAGGCCATGAAGTCATTTTCAATGCGAATCGTGTTGCCCATTTGAGCGACCTTTGAAAAGTCGTAGGTAGGTACGAAGGCATAGAAGCCAACGAATTCCCTACCCTGCTCTCCGGCACGGCGACAAAGGTAAGAGCCGATGCTGCTGCCGCCATGATAATCCGAGAGGTTCACCGCTAAATTTTCAATCTCGGGCTTCATTTCCGTCAGACTGTAGATGCACGAAACTGTGCGCTCTTTGTCATACGGCAGCTCACCGTAGACGCCACCAAGGCCAACGATGCGCTTTACGCCCAAGGATTGAGCCACATCGAGAAAGGCAGCCACATAACGGTCGATATCCAGGTGAGGCTCGTCACCCAAGAAGTACACTACGCCTCTGCTTTCATCACCGGCATAAAATAGCTCATTCCGCCGCTCCTCCAGGGAGGCAGGATAGCCGCTTTCGAACCTTACAACCGGGCGCACGAGATCATGCGTACCGGGAATCTGGAATAAGTAAAAACCATTCGATCGGATCATCCCGATCTGCCGGGCGCCGGTTCTCTGGACAAGGTATTTTGGCAGACCTGAAGAAATCGAACCGGCATCCGCCCACTGGCGCCAGCCTGCGATCATGTAAATCTCTTTTGCTTCCGGTCGTTCCCAGATGTCTACAACGTCAGACATAATTACACCCTCCAATCTATCTGAGGGAAAGGATAGCTTCCCTCAACCATTCGCAATTTGGGTTAGTTTGATATCAGTATTATATTATGCTATCTTCGTTGAAAACAACGTGCTTTCCCGACTTGGTAAACAAAGACCGCCGAAGCGATCGGCGGTCGAGTATCCATAGGAACATGCTAAGCTCTATGGCTCCAATCCTAATCTAATTCTCCCGCCAGTTCTTTGTCAATCACTTGTTGGAAGACTTCGTAAGGCTGGGCACCAACCACCGCAATTCCGTTAATAAAGAAAGTTGGCGTGGAGCGTACGCCCAGTTCCGAGGCGTAGGCATAATCGGCCTGAACTTCATCCCGGTAGCGGCGTGTCTCCACACACTCGTTGAAGGCATCCACATCCAGGCCTAAATCCTGAGCGTACTGCTGGTAGGCATCTGCACTTAGAGCCAGCTCCATGCCAAAAAGCTTTTCGTGGAATTCCCAGAAAGAATCCTGCTCGTAGGCACAGTTGGCTGCTTCAGCGGCTGGAACGGCACTCGGGTGAATGGAGAAGAGCGGGAAGTCACGATAGACCATGCGGACCTGATCCGGGTAATCCTCAAACAGGCGCCCATAGACTTCGGCATGCCACTTGCGACAGTATGGGCATTCATAATCGCTGAATTCGATGATAGTAATGGGAGCGTCTTCAGGACCTCGGATAGGATCATCGTCAATGGTGACGTCGTAGCGAGTAATTTGTTGTGCTTGGTCGGCTGCCGAAGCTTGCGGCTGCGAAGAGGTTGATTCCGCCGGGTTCGCCTGAGGTGCGGCTGCAGCTGCTTGGGGGCCAGGGACAGGCGCACGTCCCCAGAAAATATAACCTAAACTTAATCCGGCGACAAAAGCCAACGGTAGCAGGACCGCATACAAGTGGGATCTCTTAAAGGTAATGGTATCCTCAGATTTCGTTGTTTCAGGCTTTTCAATTTCTTCGACCCGGAATTCACCAGCCTGGTCAGTCTCAAACTCGGGCTGTTGCGGCACTTCTAAAGGTTCTGTCATGGTGCGGGGATTATAACATGTGCTCCAGGATTAGATGATCGATAATTTGGGTCTTTTTGGCTCCAATAAACTGATGAACTGCTCTTCCATCGCGCGCTTCAACTTCAACTTCGAACACTCTCGGTTAATGAATGAATTCCGGATGCGCCATTCGGATGAGGATCGGAAGGATCAGTCTCCTGCAATTCGCCGCTGCCGTCATACGCCCGCACGCGGAATGTATGGCGACCAATTTCGGACTTCCACTCATAACGCCATTGTACCCAAGCCAGGGGACTCAGCGGAGGGTTGCGCAGCTCGGCTTCTTGCCACGGTCCATCGTCCACCTGGACCTCAACTTTGCTGATGCCGCGCGCTCCTGCATAGGCAATGCCTCCAACCGGAATAATGCCTGTTCCCAGGTCCTCTTCTCCAACAGCCACTGTGTCGATTACAGAGGTGGTCTTGGGAATGGCCTCTTCGCTCCAGCCCCGATCGACCCAGTAACCCGCGCCGTCATGATCTATCGCTTCCAGGCGAGTGATCCATTTAGGCTGTTTCATGCCATAATGGTTAGGAATGAAGATCCGTAAAGGATAGCCATGTTTCTCGGGCAAGGGTTCACCGTTCATCTCGTATACCAATAAAGTACGATCATCCATGGCTTCTTCCAAAGGAAGACTCTCATAAAAACCATCAACCGCTTCCATAGCAATTTCCTGGACGCCGCGCCGTAAGCCAGCTTCCTCCAGCAGGTCTTTCAAGCGCACTCCGGTCCATACGCTCGTACTGATGAGATCGCCTCCAATCCGGTTTGATATGCATGACAGCGTGATTACCTGGCTAACTGAGGGGCGGGACCGGAGTTCAGCCAGAGTCAACGACAGCGTTTGGAAAACCAGGCCCCCCACTTCTAACCGCCAGGTTTCTCCGTCAACCTCTGGCGGGCGGGTGTTGATGTCGATGCGATAAAAATTATCGTTTGCAGTCAATTCCGGCCGGGTGCCCGCAACCGGTTCGAAACGATCCTCCAAGACATCCTGAGGTGGGGACGCCGCCGGACCGGAGGTGTTCTGGGCGCCAGGCATCTCGTCCATATCAACTTGCTCGCCGCCCTCCTCTTTGCCCTGATTCGACAACACGCTGACGCCCAAAGCGGTAACCAAAACCGTGAACGAGCCGGCGCCTACCAGGTAGAGAAATTGGCGGCGGCTGAGGGTTGTTTCTGCAGGGGTCTGTGGCTGTGGGGCGGTCTCAAGTATCAGGCGAGCCAGTACCGCACCCCAGACCAGGTAAATGACGGCCAACCCCAAGACCGTACCAAACCGTCCCGCAGCGGGGAGGCCAAACTCGATTTCAATCAAAATCACCGGAGCCAGCAATAGGAGACCGGTTAAAGCGCCCAGCCCGATCAACCTTGCGGGGCTTCGCCGCCCCACAGCTGCCAGAAAAATTCCAAAGAGTGCGCCAACAAAGACGAACTGCAAAATGGCGATTGCCTGCTCGACCAGTTTACCAACTGCGGAGGTCGGGCCCAAGTTAAGCTCTGTAATCACCATGACCATCGTATCGATGACAAAAGTGATCAATCGACCGGGTAGAACTCGCGCCATCCAATCAAAGATATCAAAAGGCACGAAAGGCAATCCCAGTATGAGCTCCAATAGATAATTCAGCGCGACAAAGATTAAGCCAGTCAAGCTGCCGAATAACGCCCCCGTAATTAATGATATTCGTTTCTCGTTTCCCACCTTCCTCTCCTTCCTACGGATACGCTTCTGCTAATAGGGTTTGGATCGCGGCTTCGGTCTCTTCATAGCGACCTTCGCCGATGTGCCTATAACGGATGTTTCCCGATTTATCGATCAGGTAGAGGGACGGCCAATACCTGTTATTATACGCCCTCCAGGTCTTCCCCTCATTGTCCTGAGCAACCGGATAATTGACTTCAAGCCTCTCCACGGCCTGGATCAGGTTGTCAAGCTCCCGTTCATAAGAAAACTCAGGGAAATGGTTTCCGATGACAACAAGGCCCTGGTCGTGATATTCTTCGTGCCAGCCCCTCAACGAGGGGATCACATGCTGGCAGTTTATTCAACCGAAGGTCCACATATCGAGCAAGACAACCTGGCCGCGCAAATCCGCCAGCCGTAACGGCTGATCAGTATTTAGCCAGATCTCATTGGTGAGCTCGGGCGCGGGGCCGTAATCCTCCAAAATCAACTGGGTCTCCTGGGTCCTTTCGCTTTTCTGCTCAGATGGGTTGCGGTCCACGGAATGGTCAGGATTTGCGCCCAGATCACCGCCAAATAGGCTGGTACAGGCAGTCAGGAAAAAAGCAGTCAGCCCAATCAAAAAATGCTTCATGATACCAGCTCCTCAACCTAAGAATTTATAACCGGCCCCTCCCACTCTTTGCCTGAACCAAATTGTAACCAGCAAAAATTACAAAACCCTTACAGGAAGATAAAGTCGCCGTGAAGATAATCAAAATGACCGGAGAATACTTGAAAAGCCCGCAGGCCAATCGCCTCCAGGGTTTTTTCAAAAAACATGTAACATATGGCGCTTTTGTTCGTTTAATGTAATGGAAAATAAAATTGTTAACTGGGGGCGGGGGCATGTCGGGTGGGACCCGCCCCGTAAGTAACACCATACACGAACCCAGTGTGCGAGTTGTAGTCGATTCTACAACTCGCACACTGGTTAAGTAGGGGCACGGCAGCACTCTTATGCAGCCGTGCCCCTACAAAAATACCCTACCTGCCCAGTTGGGGGGGACAACCAGGCAGGGAGGGCAACCTTATTATTGCACAAAGTTTGTAAGAAATCAAGTATGAATTCCTATCTTCATATAGTACTTTTGTACCTAAAATTGTTTCCTTTCTTGAAGCTACTCATCCACCAGCTCATGTAAATGAGAGGGATGAGCCCGAGTAACCTGCTACTGGCTCCGATCGCCTACACGATAAAAATATTGTGGGCTTTTTTTGATTAACGGGTATAATTGATGCTTGCAAATCCTCGGTCTATGCTTTGCCGGTCGTTACAAATAATATTGTTAATCAGATCCAAGCGGGGCGGTTCATATGCCGTATTTCATTGCTATTGCCAATCAAAAAGGTGGTGTTGCCAAGACCACAACGACGGTTTCCCTCGGCGGCGCCCTGGCACAGAGTGGAAAAGAAGTATTATTGATCGATCTCGATCCTCAATCTGATTTGACTCTTTCTTTGGGCGTGAGTCCAGGCAAGGCACGCCACGCCATTACCGATGTCCTGTTCAATTGGGCAACTCCAGCGAGCGTAAGCCGGGAAACGAAAGTAAGCGGTCTGGATCTGATCCCTTCAAATCCAGAGATGGAGCTGGCAGAGCGATTTTTGCCAATCAGAAAAAACTTTGAGCATATTCTGCGCAACGCACTGGATAATGCTCCGCTGAATTACGACTTCGTGATTTTCGATTGCCCGCCCGCATTGGGAGCAATTACCACCAACGCTCTGAACGCGGCCCAGATGTTAATCATCCCCACATTACCCGAATTCTTCTCCGTGCACGCCTTGCGAAACGTCCTGGGAGCTTACCGGCGCGTTCGAAATAAAAGCAACCAGAACCTCGTATACCGGGTATTGATCACCATGCAGGATATTCGCAACCGGATTCACCGGGATTTGAGTGTCCAATTAAAAGATAACTTCTCGACAAGCATCTTTAACACCGTTATCCAGATCGATACCAAATTGCGAGAAAGCTCCGTGGCAGGTCTGCCAATTACGCATTACAATCCGCAAAGCCGCAGCGCTGACCAATATATGGCTTTAGCAGCGGAACTGATCCAAAATGTCCAGGAAACTATTCAGCAACCGGCTCGACAGTCTCTTCTCTGAGCCTGAATCGATTAATTCTTACAGCGGTAGCCACCCCGATCAGTCCCTCCCAGGTTGGACCTGGGAATGCGATTCATCTGGGAAAATAATCGCTTGCAGCCCGGAGGTGGAGGAGGTGTTGGGATTCCGCCTGGATGACATTATCGGTCAACCTCTCGCCAGCTTTGCCCTTCCTCCTGACTCGTCTTCAGTGCTTCTTTCCGTCCTGAAGCGAAATCAGTTTCCTGCCGAGCTGGACCTGCAATACCGAAGCCGGGACGGGGCCCCCATCCCGGTCTCCCTGCACATTTTTGACATATCTGATGGCGAGAATAAGCGTTTGGGCGGTTTCGCCCAGGCTTTGTTCATTCCAGGAGGGAAGAGCGCGCCCGCTCAAAACAATCCGCCAGCCGAAGGACCCCTATCCGGGGCAACCAGCTGGAAAGAAAACAGGCTGCAACCGTTCAAAATGGGCCGGGACGTCAAGGCGGACGTTGAAGAGGTCGATAAGCAAAACGGGCAGCACCGGATTGAACGCGAGGATGTCGCTAAAGCGCCACCGGTTGTGCCCAAGGTAACAAAGCAAGCTCGGGCTGGCGAAAAGATCAAACAAATCCTTGAAAACATCCGCCAGCACAACCCCGAGATCAAAAATTCCGAATTCAGCCAGGTAATCGCCAACCAAAAAGAGCAACTAAAGGAAGATCGATCCAAGAGACCGACCGTCACCGGCAGCCTGGCAGGAATCGAGATCCACTCCTATCCGAAAATCGTCGTTCATGAATTTGAATACCGGCTTGAATGGGGGAGTAAGCTCGATCTTGATGCTGACGAAGCTGCATTTATCAAGAGCCAAAAATACAAAGCCACAGGTTTGTCGGGTTTACTAAAACGACGATCAGCCCCCAAGGAAATTGTCAAACACGATATATTCTGGATTGCCGTAAGCATCGTCGAAGAAAACGGAAAGCCGAAAGAGCTTTTGGTTAGCTACGACAAAAAACGAACCGGGACCGACAGCATCGAATTTGAACGGTTTCTTCTTAATCCAGAAATCCTGACATCAAAACTTGCGGAAGCACTCAAGGCGCCCTGGCATTCCAGGACCGTCCTGCGGATAGGTGAGGATTATCTGATTCTGAGGTAAACTGGCTATCTCTTCATTCATGGGGGTCATTCAGAAAATACGAGTAATTAGGAGGTAAAGAAATGAACCCGGACAAAGTCGTCCGCGCAGAGCTGCTGCATCTCTTGCGTGGTGGAAACGCACATATGACTTTCGACCAGGCAGTGGCGGACTTCCCGTTGGACAAGATCAACAGCAAGCCACCCAGCACAATTTTTACGCCCTGGCACCTGTTGGAGCACATTCGCATCGCCCAGTGGGACATTCTGGAGTTTATCCAGAATCCAGATCACATATCGCCGTCCTGGCCTGCCGGTTACTGGCCCGCAAGAGAGGCCCAGGCGGACGAAAGCAACTGGAATGAAACAATCGGGTCTTTTCGGGAAGATTTGCAGTCCCTTCAAGATATCGTCAGCAACCCCAATACGGACCTTTATGCTCCCATCCCGCATTCCAGGGATTACACGATCTTTCGAGAAATCCTGGTCGTTTCCGACCACACTGCTTATCACGTTGGTGAGTTCGCTATCCTAAGACAGGTGATGGGCTCATGGCCCGAAGGCAGAAATTGAGGTTAGAATATCATTACCGGTCCGTACTCCATGCGCAGTGACGAAGATTTGTCGGTGGTAATCAAAAACGAATGACGAGAACATATGAATATTGGCGTTTACCGGAAGTTTCTAAACGAACTCATGCAAGATGCCCTGGAAAACACCGATGGATCCACAGCCGAGATCTCGAGATATTTGTGGGATAGGAAGATCTCGGGAATACTTATCCGCCACCGTAAGGAAAAAGAGCGCGCTTTGGAGGATGCCAGGAAGGCCTTCGATGAACACCGTCACTGGCCAATACCCATCGTAATTTCCCATCTTGGGCTTAATCCCGATGATTTTAAGGTTTCCATGTAAGTCTCGATTTAACCCCTACCTGCTCTTTTCAACTTCCAACCAAAGCTCCTCCCCGTCTGTACTCAAATGGATCCAGCCATTCTGGCCGGTGTTCAATATATGATATCCCTGAAACGCGTGGAACACTTCTAGAGAATCGAAATCTTGCGCGTCGCGGGCCGCCGCGCTCAGCAAAAGAACCTGAGGTTGAAGATTAGCAATCCAGGTTGGGGGATTGGCAGGTGGATAACCATGATCCGCTAACAACAATGCCGTGATCGGACCAACTTCTCGCCCCCAGTCCAGGTATTCCAGATCTTCGAAGTTTGCCCCTATCGGGAGCAATGCGCGGAAGTTCCCCCATTCAAGACATAAAATTGCACCGCGCCTTCCTGTGCTAAGAAAGCGTAGTCTGGCCCCGCTCCCCAGATCCAAAGATTGACCCGTTTGGGCAGAGAGAATCGGAATACCCGCCTCGACAAGGCCTTCGCGCAGTACGCGGGCCTCAATACTCGCGTTCAAGGGACCAGCCCAAAGCACATTAGCAGGCGCGAAGCGTTGAATATTCTGGGAAAGAGCCGCGATTTGATCTCCAACCGGATCTGCCAATATCAGGTAGTCGAGCTCACGATGGAAGAGCGGCAAACGGCGACCCAGCGCATCTGAGAGCCGGTTTGAGCTGGGCCCGCCGTTGATTAAGATGACGCGACCGGCCGGGCTCTGGATGAGAATGGCGTCACCCCGGCGTGTACCATCGCTAACATCAAGAACCGTGATGTGCAGCTTGCCGTCTGGCAGGCTGGAGACCTCTCGCCAGGCAACCACATTGAATACTGCCAGGCTGAGAAGAGAGAAGCCCATTAAAGCGCTTGCCCAGTTGTTGGCCGGGCTTGAAG
>DATCIL010000267.1:0-1802 GCA_036507795.1 Anaerolineales bacterium
GGGAAACACGGCGATGGTCGAAATAGGAACCCACTCCACAATCGAAAGAGTGGAGACCGGTCACTCTCGACCTAAGTGCTCCGTTTCATAAGTACGGTCACGTATTTTTAGGCGGCAGCCTTGGCCGTCATTCTATCGAGCAGGACGGCGAGGTCGCGACGAGTGAACTTCCACTCGAATGGCTTGGCGATGGATTCATAGCGTTGCTGAAAGGCCAAGAGTCGCTCCTCGACTGCTGCCAGCGAAGTGAAATCATTGGGTGTTAGTACCTTGCGCTGGATGATCGAGAAGTAGATTTCGATTTGGTTCAGCCAGCTGGCATGGACCGGGCCATGAACCAACACGAGTCGAGGATACTTTTCTTGGAGTCTTTGAATGGCAGCCTGGCCACGATGGGAAGAGCCATTATCGACAATCCAGAAAACTCTCCGGGCCTGATGGTAGGGAGGCTGAGACATAACTTGGGCAACCAGCTGGTCAAAAGGAGCTATGCCGCTTTTGAGCTCCCAGCGGCCAAACAGTTTGAGGCGATGGACATCCAGAGCAGCCAAGTAAACCCAGGCTCCACGCCGCTGGTACTCGTGTTCGACCTTCATGGGCAGCCCGGGTTGAGGGGGCAACGAGGCATGACGGCGGGCCCGGGCTTGAATGCTGGTTTTTTCATCCGCCGACAGAACAAACTCATCCGCTTGCAAGGGCTGTCCTTCCCAGACGCGCTCGTAAAGGTCGAGGATGCGTCCCGCTTTGAGGGCAAATTGGGGATCTCGCGGAAAGATCCAACAACGATGGTACCAAGGTCGGATGGCATCTTCATGGAGCCAGCGCCAGATGGTGGTTTCACTAATGGTCGCCACCAGACCAGAGTCCCGCACGTAATGAGCGACATCGGCCACGCTCAAGCGAGAGAGCGGCACTTTGAGAGTGGCCGGTAATTCGCAAGCCAGGGCTTTGACTTCAACGACCAGCTCTGGGGGGAAAAGCTCGGGGGCGACCCGAGCGCGACTGCTCCTCGATCCCGGCGAGGCGCTTGCTGAAGAAGCGTTTTCGCCAGCGGCTAACGATTTCCCGGCGCGTATCCAAGCGCTGAGCGATTTCGTCATTGTTGAAGCCGTCGGCCGCCAGTAAAATCATTTTGGCGTGAACCACCTGAAAATACGGTAACGTATATTTGGTGGCTCGGGCTCGCAGTACCTGCTCTTCTTCGGCCGTCAACAGTATTGGATAAGGACTTTTCCGTGGCATATTGAAAGCCTCCAGGGGCTATCAATATGCCAGAGCAAGCCAGGGTTAAGCAAGACATAATACGTGACCGTATTTATGAAATGGAGCACTTAGCGCACCCGTACGTATCGCTAAATGTTTGAAATTCTTGGTTATACGTGAGCTCATAACCCAAAGGTCGCGGGTTCAAATCCCGCCCCCGCAACCAAATTCTCCTGACAGAGAGCCACTTCCAAGTGGCTTTTTTTATTGGTGTTGCAGGGATGAGCTCGCATTACTGAATTTCTTATCGTATATACTTGAAATTACTCTTGTTCCCAATTGGGAACAGATTGGGAACAAGTCTCACCGAAAACAGCCCCCTCCAGACATCTACACTCACATCTTTACGAAGGCAGAACGCGGGGCAGCGAATGCTGTCGAGAAGATCCTCGACATCTCGGAAACTCAGGCAGAAACGATGATAGACCCAGACGGCATGGCTAATGATTTCGACTGGGAAGCGAGGACCGTGGTAACGAGAACGACGGGTTTTCATGCGCTCAGTCTCGCACCATCGTCCTCAAGTTGACAATACCAAC
>DATCIL010000268.1:0-2527 GCA_036507795.1 Anaerolineales bacterium
CGTACCAGACCAGGCCTTCGTAAATGTTGGACTCGACTGCCGATCCGCGGGTTTCATAGGTCCAGGCGGGATCCAGCGTCTCCTGCTCGCCTGCGCCGGTGACGACTGTATAGGTATCTGGATTCTTGAATTCGGGCGAAATCGCCGCTGGAGGTGGTTCGGTCTCTTCCGCCTCCGGAGTGGAGGTGACCTCCACGATCTGGGTCTCGATGACGGTTTCACCCTCTCTCTCAACGACCTGGGTGACCACCACCGTCTGGATGGCCGGCTGCGCCGGGGCGCAGGCTGAAAGCACCATGCTGGCGATCACCAGGATTCCAAATATTGCGCTTAGACGTTTTTTGGTAAACATTTTCTCCTCACTTTAGGATATTTTCGTCATTGTTGACGATTTTGATGTAACCAATATAGACCTTGTAAACGATTTTTCCCCGAGAATCACCTCCTTTTTCAATTAACTGGGGCAGGTTGGTTAGTTTGTTGGGCGTCTGGTTTCCTCGCCGGCTGGCCGGTCGGTTCGACCAGGTGGCAGGCGCACCAGTGATCGGCTTCCACCTCGATTAATTCCGGTTCTACGTGGAAGCAGATATCCATCGCAAGTGGGCAGCGTGTATTAAAATTGCATCCTTTGGGCGGGTTTGCCGGGCTGGGCAGATCCCCTTCCAGGATGATGCGCCGGCGCTTCTCCTCTACCTCCGGGTCAGCTACGGGGATAGCGGACAGCAGTGCTTGGGTATAAGGGTGCAGGGGATTCTTATACAGCGTCTCCCGGTCCGTAAGTTCCATGATCTTGCCCAAATACATCACTGCTACGCGCCGGCTGATATGGCGCACCATGCTCAGGTCGTGGGCGATGAAGATATACGTCAGCCCCAGCTCTTTCTGTAGATCTTCTAACAGGTTGACCACCTGGGCCTGGATGGAGACATCCAGGGCGGAGATGGGCTCGTCGCAAATGACCAGGTCGGGATTGAGCGCCAGCGAGCGCGCCAGGCCGATGCGCTGCCGCTGGCCGCCGGAAAACTCGTGGGGGAAGCGGTTCATCAAAGCCGGGTTCAGCCCGACCAGGTGGAGCAGCTCCGCCACGCGATCCTTTCTCTGCCTGCCGTTCGTCATACGATGAATTTCGAGAGGTTCGCTGACAATTCCTTCAACGCTCATGCGCGGATTCAGGGAAGCGTATGGATCCTGGAAGATCATTTGCATCTTTCTGCGCATTTTACGCAGTTCGCCCCCGCTGAGCGTTGCCAGGTCTTTGCCATTGAAATATACGTGTCCGCTGGTCGGTTCGTATAAGCGAATGATCGTCCGGCCCGCCGTGGTCTTTCCACAGCCGCTCTCTCCGACCACCCCCAGGGTCTCGCCTCGATAGACTTCAAAACTGATGTCATCAACTGCTTTGACTTCGCCAACCTGTCTCCGGAAGACGCCGCGCCGGATGGGGAAGTATTTTTTTAAATTCTGAACTTTTAGGATAACTTCATCGGGTCGGTCTGTCATTTTGCTTTTCTAACCTTTTCTTTTTCCCAGCAGGCGACAAAGTGTCCCGGTTCGATGGGTTCCAGGGGGGGCATTTCGTGGCGGCAGATTTCAACAACATAAGTGCATCTTTCGGCAAACGGGCAGCCTACCGGCAGGGCGACCAGATCTGGCGGTTCGCCTTTGATGGAGTACAATTTTGTGCCCGGCGCTTCATCCGGTTTCGGCAGTGATCCCAACAGACCGACCGTGTAGGGGTGGCGCGGGTTCTTGTAGATAAGTTTCACCGGGCCGGTCTCGATGATATAACCGGCGTACATTACATTCACCCGCTTGGTTAGCCCGGCGACGACGCCCAGATCGTGTGTGATCCAGATTACTGCCAAGCCCAGCTGGTCCTGCAAACGCTTAACCAGTTCAATGATCTGCGCCTGGATGGTGACGTCCAGAGCAGTGGTGGGCTCGTCTGCAATCAAGATCTGCGGGTTGCAGGAAAGCGCCATGGCGATCATGGCGCGCTGGCGCATCCCGCCGGAGAATTGGTGCGGGTAGTCGTCCAACCGCTGCCGGGCTTCCGGGATGCCTACCATGGCCAGTAATTCCGCGGCGCGTTCCCGGGCTTCTTCATCGTTCATCCCCTGGTGCAGTTTCAGCGCTTCCGTGATTTGGAAACCGATCGTTAACACGGGATTTAGCGAGGTCATTGGGTCTTGAAAGATCATGGCGATCTGCGCGCCGCGAATGTGCCGCATCTCCTCTTCGCTCAGCTCGAGGAGATTTTTTCCAAGCATCCGCACCTCACCTTCTTCGATCCTCCCGGGCGGCATGGGGATCAGGCGCATGATCGATAATGCATGCACGCTCTTGCCACATCCACTTTCCCCCACCACCCCCAGCGTCTCCCCTTCATCTAAGGTATAGGAGATGCCGTTTACGGCCTTAACAATACCCTCCTCCGTATCAAAACGAGTTGTAAGGTTCCTAACCTCCAGCAAGTGATCAGAGACAGGACGGGCTTCAACTATGGTCATATTGCTCCTTGCTCTAA
>DATCIL010000269.1:0-30242 GCA_036507795.1 Anaerolineales bacterium
CGATAACTCCCATGATCCAGGGAGAAACACGCCAGGCGGCGGCCTCCCGGAATAGATGCTCCTGGATGAGCGCAGACAGAGCGCCAACTCTTCTTTTCTGTCCGCTAATTGTAGTAACTGATTGATTCATTGATGCCTCCTTGAATTTTTTCCTGCGATTGCCTGGTAGCACATTTCTTCAAATTCCCTGGCGCTTCTCGCCCAATCAAAATGTTTTTGAGCAAAACGCCGGCCCTCGATCGCCAGGCGCTGGCGCGTTGCTTTCTCGGCGAGCAGTTCGGTGACTTTATCGGCGAACGCCTCCGCTCCCTCAGCCACCCATAACGGGGGTGAATCGCCATCCTCCGTTCGCATACCCTCAGCGACAATGGGTGTGGTCACGATGGGAACTTCCATGGCCAAAGCTTCCTGTATCTTGTTTTGCATGCCAGACCCGTAGCGGAGAGGGGCAGCAAAAATCTCAGCTCGTTCGAGGTACGTTCTGACATCCTCTACAAAACCGGTAACCGCAACTTCGCGGTGACGTTCCGCCTTTTCAAGCAAAGCAGGAGTAGGGTCTCGACCAACGATGAGAATTTCCAGATTCTCAACCCTTTTTCTGAGCAGCGGCAGGATGTGATCGATCAAGTAAATTGCCGCGTCTGCATTCGGAGAGTAGCTCATTACGCCCGTGAACACCAGGCAATTCGGCTGGGGATTGTAGGTTTGTCTTTTCCAGTATTGCAGGTCGAGCCCGTTGGGAACGATCCGCCATTGATCCTCCGGCCCGGCCACCGCTTCGCGATCACGGCTGGAGATAAATGCCACGTAAGGCGTCTTCTTGATCATGTTGCGCTCAGTCTCTCGAACCCGGAGATAGCGCAGCCAGAGCAGTGGCAATTTGGCCTTGTTCTCGACTTCCATTTTCTTCCTGACACGCATGGAAGACGCGTCGCAGAAATCAATTACGATGGGCAGATCGTCAAAATCCTCGATCACGTCGAATACGTTTTTGCCGTGAAAGAATACGACATCGTAATCGCCCTCGTCCACCAGACGATTAAACGTCTTCTTCATCTGCTGTACCCCGGCCTTGATTTTTCGCAGCTGCTCCAGCTGGAGTCCAGCCGATTTCAATGGATTATGAGAACCATTCGAATGCTTCGAACCTGAGGTTAGATCGAACGTAATGAATTTTTCCGTATAGGAGGCCACTTCCTCGATCGCTTCCTCGGATATCTCGGAGCGAATCGGCGCCAACAACGTGATATTGTGGCGCTGAGATAATTCGCGGAGAAAACGATAATGGCGGTCTGGCCCGCGCACTTTAGGATGCTGAAAAGAAGGAATAATATGTAGAATTTTCAACCTGCGATTCACCTGATTACTTATCATCCATGGTTCCGATTTTGTTAGAGGCGATAATTTCGTCTAGATTATTTTCTGCACTGACTTTACCCCCATTAGGACCCAAGATCTGGTTATCAAAAACTTCGATGTGAAAATTGGCACTGAGATCAATCCCTTCGTCGCCACAGTTCAGAAAAATATTGGAACTGATTTCTCCCTTACCGCCATCGAAATCTAAACAATCCTTGTAGCTATTTTGAAAAACGTTATTCTGGACGAAAACGTTGCCTTTTCGAACATATACCGCGTCTTTTCCGTAGGCATTTATGAATTGACTGTTCTTAATCTCAGCATCGCTTTCGATTAACGAGAGTCCTCCGAAAAATTCCACGCCATTGACCAGGGCCTGGCGGCAGTCTTCAAAAATGACATAATTAAAGACGGATTTTTCAGCCTTAAACAATCCGACGACCCCCCATCTCAGCCAGGGATGGATAGCGGCAAAGCGAATCGGCCGCGATTCAGTTCCATCAGCAATGATTGGACTATAGGAGATCAAAGACCGGCCGACACTAAACCGCAGATTTGTTCCTGGTTCAATTACCAGCGAAGCGCCTTCGGGGATGACAACGGTTTCTCTAAATTCATAATTGCCCCTGGGCAATACCAGCCCGCTGGCATCCTGTGGATCCAGGCGAAAATCGGGATGGTTTTGGACGAACTTGCCTGGGCTTTCAAGAATCTGATTGGCATGATCCTCCGCCAATGTGACATCGTAACCCGTTACCTGAGACCAAAGCCAGCCCCCTCGATCAATGCGATAGATTCCGCCCAGGAAAAGTGTTGCCAGGAAAGCCCAGAAAGAGAGCAATATCACCGCCCGTTTTACCACGTTAGAAATCGCGATGGCGTTTTTGCTTTTCCTTCCCAGCAACCAATAAACTGCGCAGCATATCAAAAATATTGCGCCCAAGGATACCATGAGAGGCTTGGGTATTGACCAAACAAGCTTTGCAGCGCCTAAGATCAGTAACGCCCATATGGCTGTGAAGAACATCAAAACTACGTCTAACAGGAGGTAGCGCAGAGCACTTAAACTTGGCTTAGATTCCAGAGCAGTCATTTTTCCTTGAACAACTCCATCTCGATCAATTCACATAAAGTGTGGGCGACAGTGATGTGCATCTCCTGGATGCGGGGTGTGCTGTCGGATGGAACCCGAAAGCAGATATCGACGGCATCCTTCAGTTCTCCTCCATCTTCACCAGTAAATCCGATCGTCACCAGGCCCAATTCCCTGGCGACTCGCAGCGCATGAATAACGTTGGGCGAATTTCCGCTCGTGCTGATGCCGAGGGCAATATCCCCCGGCGCCCCCAGCGCTTCAACTTGCCTCGCAAAAACGTGCTCAAAACTATAATCATTGGCGATAGAGGTCAATATGGATGTATCCGTCGTCAAGGCGATCGCAGGAAGCGCCTTGCGTTCCCGCCGAAACTTACTGACCAGCTCTCCTGCTATGTGCTGGGAGTCGGCCGCGCTGCCACCATTCCCAAAGAGGATGACCTTGTTGCCGGCGCTCAATGCTTGCAGAAGTGCTATGAGAATTTCCTGGATAACAAAAATTTGTTCGTCTATCACCCTCTGCTTTATTTTGAGACTCTCCTCGAGCTCAGCGCGGATGTCTTCGAGGTAGGTCCGTGGAATGACCGTCATTGGCGGACCTCCCACGTCTGCAGGCCGTGATAATCGAAGGTGAACTCAACCACCTGACCCCCTCGCTTCTCCAATTCCTCGGCGATGATGTGCTTCCGGTCGAAAGGACAATACAAAAGCAAATAGCCCCCACCGCCGGCGCCCAGGATTTTCCCCCCGAGTGCCCCATGCTGTCTTGCCGTTTCATAGAGCACATCGATGGTCGAACTGGTAATCTGCTTGGCCATTTTTTTCTTGTTGTTCCACGCCTCGTTCAGCAGCGTACCAAAATCGTCCAGGCGCCCTTGAAGCAGCGCGTTCTTCATGTCGATCGTAATATCCTTAAGTTCATTCATGGCAGCAACAACTTCGGCTTCTTTCCTTACGTAATTATCGACCTGGGTTGTGATGATGTTCGCCGATAGACGTGTGCGTCCCGTGTAACACAACAGCAGGTTGTACTGTAATTCATTGATAATATCGGTCTCGATACGCAGCGGATTGACAATAGCGGAATTGCGTCCAAACTCAATAAAGTTAAAACCGCCAAATACCGCTGCATACTGGTCCTGCATGCCCCCCTTAATTTTCAGATCGACCCGCTCTATCCGGTAGGCCAAATCCGCCAGCTCATAGCTGGTTAGGGGCAGGCGCTGCCAGTGTTTGATGAGACCTATCAAAGCCACCACTACCGTTGAGGAAGATCCCAGTCCAGAGCCTGGAGGCGCATCGCTATGCATAAAGAAATCCAGGCCCTGCTTATTTCCGTCGCACATGTTTCGCAGCACGGCTTTAACCAGGTCCAGCTCCCCGTTATATTCAAGATCGTCATCGACACGATACTTGGCGACAATGTCGTAATCTAATGATTGAACCGTGATATTCTGGTCGTTTCTAAATCTCAAGGATGCGAAGGCGTATTTATCAATGGTTACGCTCAGGACCACGCCGCCTCGTTCCTCCATGTAGGGCGATACATCGGTACCACCGCCACAAAAACTGATCCTCAAGGGTGCTTTGCTTCTAATAATCATATTTTCCTCCCCGCGAAATAATTCTTGAACCTGGCATATCCTTCGGGGGTCCCAATATCTATGAAGACCCCATCTGCCTGGTAACCGCCCAGCTTCCCGTCGGACTGGAGAATAGCCGGAAAGGTTTCCCTTTCAATAGACACCTTTCTACCTGGCGGAAAAAAGCGTAGAATTTCTGGCTCCAACACGTAGATACCGGCATTGACCAATCCGGAGATACCTCCACCGCTTGAATCCTCCCCCTTTTTCTCGAGAAAACTGGTGATGCGATTGTGGTTGTCCAGTTTTACTGAACCGAAACTACCGGTGTCCTCAACCTCGATAAGCGCGATGCTTCCGAGATACTTCTGCTCTTCTCTATGAGAATGATGGAAATTTACCAGGTTGGCAAGATCGATATCAAAAAACGTATCCCCGTTTAATACCAGGAAAGGACCCTGAATATATTGTTCGGCCCGCCCGATCGCCCCTCCAGTCCCCATCAATTCCTCCTCTATAGAGTAATCGATGTGCAGCCCCCATCGTTCACCATCTCCGAAATAATCGCGGATTTGCTGGTAACGGTAGCCAACGCACAAGATCAGGTGATCGACGTGCTGGCATTTCAGCCACTCCAATTGGTATTCCAGAAAAGGCCTGTCCCCCACGCTGGCCATTGGCTTGGGCCGGTCGTTGACTACTAGCTGCAACCTTTTCCCCAAACCACCGGCTAAAATTAGCGCCTGCAGTGGCATACCGAATCGTTACTCGCTCGCGCCGATAAAGGTGCCCGGAACTTCGGGCGCGGATACGATGATACTGGCCGGAATCCAATCTGGGTGAATCAGTTGGATCTTCTCGCTGAATGTCTCGGCTTTCAAGCGGTAGTCGCCGCTTTCTGGCGCCAGGAACAAAATATTGGCAAACGACTCGCAGGCGCCGCAGCCCTGCTGGTCGTCGGCCACGGAGTTCAGAATATCGACCTGACCATTCGAAAAATAGTCCTCTGCTAACAGGACCTGGTTGCCAGCAAAAACAGCGTTAATAATCTGGCCTGAACCACCACCGAAGAAAGGTTTCTTCCGGATCGCCTCGATCGCCAAAACGTTCTCTGTAAACGTGGCATAAGCGACCTGAGCATGGGACAAATCCTTCGTCGAAAAACCGATCTGGTTGCCGCGGAATAGCACATTTGCCACAACGGGGTGCGAATTCTCACCGACGCTCAAGCCTTTATCACCGTTGCCCTCAAAACGGCTATTGAGGATGGTGATCTTATTGCCGGAAAGATCCAGGCCATCTCCGGCGTTATCGATAAATTGGCTGTTGCGCACCTCACCGGTGACGAAATCCAGGTCTACGCCATCGCTGGCGTTGTGCGCAACCAGCACGTTGTCCATGGTAATTTCGCCGTTCTTCAGGTTGAATCCATCTTCGCTCTGCATATTGGTAACCGTGCTGTTCTGTATACGCAGGTTGCCCTCATGAACGGCGAACCCGCCGGTGAAGAGCATGGCGTTTACCTGTGCCTGTCCGCCGTGCTGAAAATCGACATAGTTCAGAATAACATCTTCCGGTGGGCGAACCACCGCGAACGTCCCCCAGGGATCTCCGCTGCCGTCGCCATGGATGCGGATGCGTTTTTCGGGGGTGCCGACAGCCAGCAAGCCTCCGTAAGAAACCAGGTTGGCAGCGGGCATCATGGTAATCTCGGTCCCGGGTTTTAAGATTAGCAGCACGGACTCGGGCACAACGATTGTTCCCGATACGGTCACGTTCCCGCTCAACTCCACCGCACCCGGTCGTTCCTGGCTGACCGCAAATTGCGGGTGAGCTTCAATAAATTCATCCGGGCTGAGCCCAATCGCCTCGATATCAAAAGGATCTGAGGCATCGTAAGCGGTAATCCCAATAAAATTCTCTGGGCCTAATTCTGGCTGGTTGGCATAGGCCGACTGCATCTCTATGCCGGTGACCGCATTAGCGGCAGCAACCTGGATCACTGGTGGATTCCATAACAGTGGGTCGCGCACTTCTGGCGCCAATCTGCCCACCAGGAAGAAACGTTCTCGCCCGGTTAATGTGTCAAAATACTCCCAATAGCGACCATCGAACCAGTCTCCATCGTAGACAACTCCGGGGAGAACATCTTGATTCAGTTCCAATTCAATCGATCCATTTGACGCAGTCGTTTTCAGCACTACCGGATCGCCAGGATCCAGTTCTGCGTTCTGATTGGCATCCGCGTAAAGCGTGTAGTCCCCCTGGAACACTTCCGGATCCGTAATCTGCACGCTCTGGAAGCGGACGCCGCTGAAGTTTGCCGCGGAAAGCTCCAGTGAGGCGCGGTTATCGGCCTCCAGCCGGTAGACCAGGTTTCCACTGGAGAAACTGAGAACACGATGGACCCGGCGCACGTTGAAAACAAAATCCGACCGGACCTCATCCATTCGGAAACCCTGGATGGGCGTGCTCAGGACATCCGCCCAGGCTAACGGGCGGATGCGCTCGTGATATTCATCAAATTTATCGATAAATTCCTCGCCACCTTCGCTAACCCACTCCCACAGCATCTTGTTGCGCTGCAAGCGTAGTTCTGGATCTGTGAGCGTCGCTACCTGGAATGGATCAGGACCATGACTGTTCCAGTAATCAATCGTCCCCGGCTCCGTGGGCATGCGCACGATCAGGATGTTCCAGGGAATAGGCTCGAACAAGCCGCGGCTGGGATCAAAATACAGCCGCATATTGTTCGATCCGAAACGCACATGGTTGGTGTTTAGCAGGGTTGTAATATTGCGGAAACTGAGATACTTCTCCCAGTCTAAGAGCGTACGGGCCCGGCGAAAATTGGCTGCGCTCGGATCATTGGCGAAATCTAGCAGCACCTGCATGGCGCGCAGCGCCAGCTCATCGCCTTCCTCCACCTGCTGGCGGGTCATGCCAAGGTCAAACTTGGCATCAGCTGCGATGGGCGTACCATACTTCGTATATTGCTCGAAGTGCAAGGCGCGTTCGCTCTGGCTAACTACGGCCGTCTCGGGCCTTTCCTGGGCTGCAAACAGCGGCTTGTCGAAATGCTCGACTTCGTAATACAGGCCCTGCAAAACGCCGTTAATCCTGAGAACCGCGAATCCATCTTGAGGAGCGGTGACCCCGGCCTCTCGCATCAACTGGTTTACAAAGGGCGCCAGAATGTATTCGCGGTCATTGGGGACGATCAGGTTGATCTGGCGTTTGCCTTGAAAATAGATTGGCTCCTCTACGGTCTCGCCGTTGTACTCTATCTGTTCATTCCCGAACTTGATGCGCCAGGACTTCTTGGGATTGGCCCAATGAGTGGGCAGGTCGCCGCGCACTCTAACCTTGACGTTGTATTCCCGCCCCTGGTAGAAAAACCTTCCGTCCGCCCAAACCTGTTCGTCGTCGCTCATCCATCCCCTTTCCTGAGCCTCGGCAATGGCATCTTCTATGATCGCGTACTGACCTTTGCTGATGCGGATTTCGTAAACTGGGAGCCCAGAGTTGAGCAGCAGTTGCCGGTTGCGGAAAGGGTTGAACAGGCCATCGGCAAGCGCCAGGTACTTGTTTCCACTGACCAGTTTGCTGGCCTGTACTTCCAGCGGCTTAATGTATGTGAGCGCCGTAAAGCCGACAATGATCAGCGCAAACATGCCGATTACGGCATCCGATGAGCTGGGCCAGATCCTTTGAAGCGGACTGCTGGCGCGCTTAAGAGATGAGAACAATTTTTTTCCGGACGTTTTGGCAAAATCGTTGATCGTCATAGTCGCCTTATTCTGCTGGTCGCTCTGGAGCGATTGTTTGATTGAATTTGGCCCCCAATTTTACAAAAACCGGGTGGTCCTCCCCGCTGCGCGAATTAAAGGGCTTGGTCCCACCGGTCGACGGCCGAGAATTTGGCTTCACTTCGCACCGCATAACAATATTTACTGATAGCCTCGTTCTGCAAGTCATACTTGGAGATCAGCATATGCAACCAATAGGGCATGGTGTTATCTACCTTGATCTCGAAAATTGCGTGACCGTACTCGAGCATTCGCCGGGCGCCGGACATGGATCCCAACAAGTCAAGGTTTCGAGAGGCGATCAGCTGATCATCAAAGTTGACGCGGGTGCGATTTATTTCCATGCGCTCGAACGCCTGCCGGCGATACTCGATCAGGATGACAGGCTGCATGTTGTACTGCCTTTGGACGCGGAAAAATTCCCTGGAATTCTTGTTGTCTTCCAAAAAGCGCGGGGGAGGCAACGTGCGCTGCTGGAGTGCACAGGCAATCTCGCCATAATCCTCGCGCGACACGTCTACCGTAATTTTGCGAACGTAGCTGAGGTAGCGGGACTTTACCTCGAGGCGAACCAGCGCGCTGAGCATAGGATCCTCACCGTAGGCGCGCACCCGCAGCTTGTGCCGCACAGCCTGGCCGCTCAATTTTTCGTGATAGGCAGCATAGTTTGGCGTGTCAAAATACAGGCTGCGCACCTGGTAGCAACCGTCGTTGCCGGCATGAGTATCCGGGCGCATAAAGGCTGCCAGGTCCCGGGCAAGGGCGGTCCGCGTAGTGCGATCGACCAGGTATTTGATTTCCAGTCGATTGAAAAACAGGGTGCTTGCGGTGCTCATCGAAGCGGCTCTAGAGCTCGAGGTGATTTTCGGGTGCGATCATCGTCACCTGCCGGACCACGCCGTTGCTGAACGCTCCGACAATGGCCTCCGGCGTTGCTTTCTTTGCCAGGCGAACACTATACGTGTACTCAAAATCCTGTCCATGATCAAGATCAGTGGCTCCGCGCAGCTGCCTCCAGGAAATCAACTCCTGCGCTTCGGGGGCAATTACCTGCCAGGGATCGCCTCGATTGGACTTGAAGATGAGGATATAATCCGCCGATCCGACACCGCTGTGGCCAATTTTCGTCAGCAGGACGACGATCGCTGACACCACTAATGTGCCAATGATGCCGACAAGCCAGACATTGGCTCCCGCCGTCAGGCCGATCGCAATGGCCATGAAGAGAAAGGTCATATCCTTGGTGTCTTTGATCACCGTTCGGAAACGGATGACGGAAAGCGAGCCCACCAGACCGAGCGAGAGGGCGATGTTGCTGCCGATTGCCATCATGATCATGGCAACGATAGGCGAAACCAGGATGATCGAAAAGAAGAAAGAACGCGTATAGGCGATCCCGCTGTGCGTCTTGCGGTACACTGTCGCCCAGATAAAAGAAAGAGCAAAGGCGAGTAAAAGACTCAAAATTGCCTGGGCTGGGCTTAAATCGGTTCTAAGAAGTAGTTCGTTGGGGTTCATTGCAGCTTTTTCCTTGGTAATTAGTTGTTGTAATAAATCTTTCTATTCAATTAATCTACTCAATAAGTTTTCTTACTCAATCAGTTTTCCTACTTAGCCTGAGCATCTGGGATTACTTGGGAAGTCTGTTTCCTCCTTTCCGGAAAAGTAGCCTTCTCTTTGCTTATTCGAGCAGCGAGCGCCAGCTTCAACGCTCTCAACATATCAGCCTTGAATGGGCCCAGATCCCCCCAGGAAAAGACAGCATAGGCCTTTTTACCCCGCCAGGACCGCCACCATTCTCGCAGGGTTAATTCACCCCGCCGCCAATAGTAGAGAGCAGACTGGATATCCCGCCGCAGATAGATCCATTTAACGCCGGTATACTTCTGCTGCCGGTTTTCAGGCAAAGGCCAACCGAGCGCGTCGCAGTAATTGGAGTAAACCAGATCAACTCCACCGGCTTCGGCAATCGCCGATCTGCCCGTCGGCCTGCCGATATTGGGTTCGATGATATAGTGTTTTCCCGTGCGCCGGTCCTGCTTCATCTCAACATAACCCAACCCCCGGTAATTTACGCTCTTAAACAAGCGTAACGTCTCCTGCAGGACAATGTCATTTCGACATTCCTCGCCCAGGCAGCTGGTTCCGGTTTCGGGCGGCCACTGTCGAATTTTGCGAGCGATAAAGGTTACAACCGGCTGAGAGCTGCCATCAAAATAGCAGTTACAGGAGTAGAGGTCCGAGTCGGTTCCCTCGATCCACTCTTGAACCATCAAAATTTCTGCCCACTGGGAACACCGATCATATAAGCTGAGCAGCTCTGCCGGATTGGTCGCTTTAAAAACCTTAGCCTTTGTATTTTCTTGCCAGAGTGAGGTTTTGATCGGAGGTTTCACTATACAGGGATATACGAGTTTCCTGGAAGCCTCTTCGGCCTCTCCACGATTTTTTAGAAGAAACGTCTGGGGAACAGGAAGACCCATATTTTGAGCGTAAGTCAGGAAGCTGATCTTATCCACCAGCATTTCCACAGTGTCGTGCTCGGGCAGGGTGACGTGGTACCACTGGTCCAACCGGCGCCGGTGCTGCGAAATCTGCAAGACGCTCATGTCTGTGCACGGGAACAGCACGGCTTTCTGATCCAAACTCGGTCCCAAGGCCTCCAGCATATCAATAAGCGCTATCCCCGCTGTGTCCGCGGCGTAGATTTCCTCACAAACTTTTGTTTTGCAGCAGTAGTGATCCGGATCTTTCGCAATCGCGATGACTGGAACTTTATGGGAAGCCAGGATGCGGGCGGTTTGCAGCCCGGTAATGCAGTCCAGGCCCACAACGACCGCAAATGGTTTTTTAGGATTTTCCATGTTGGTCGACAAAGTCAATATCCTCTGCGAGGGATCAGGACGGCCGTACCGCTTCTTCTGGGCGTACGCCAGCCGCGTTCACGGGCAAATAATGCTTCTCGGCTTCCTTCAGCTCAGCTGCGTTCTGCAAACGGAAAATTTCCTTTACGGAGACAATCTGATCTTCG
This sequence comes from Anaerolineales bacterium, assembly GCA_036507795.1. Taxonomy (GTDB): domain Bacteria; phylum Chloroflexota; class Anaerolineae; order Anaerolineales; family UBA4823; genus DASQQR01. The sequence goes on from DATCIL010000269.1 coordinate 10,878, forward strand.
ACCGACATTAATGACTGCTCTGCATAAATCCGCCCGGCCACCTCCTGCATGGCCATGATGCTGGCACGCATCATATGATTGGCCCAGATGACCATGCTGATCCCTGCATCCCGAAATACTTTGGTGGGGGTTGTGTAATACATAGTGGGAACGATAACCACTGGACAGGTATCCTGCCACTCATCCATGAAGGCTAAAATTTGATCAGGGGTCGATACCTTGCTGTGCATCAGGATCGCGTCGGCTCCGGCCCGATAGTAAGCGTTTGCCCGTTTTAGCGCTTCTGACAGCCCCCATCCAGCAATGAGCGCCTCCACCCGGGCGACCACGCAAAAATCCGGGTCTTCTTGGGTATCCTTGGCTGCCTTAATCTTTCCGGAAAACTCCTCAATATCTGCCAGAGGCTGCGCTTCGCTGTTGATGAAGGAGTTCGTCTTCGGGAAGAGCTTGTCTTCAATGCACATGGCGGCGATATGGCGCTGTTCCAGCTTGTGAACTAACCTGCGCACGTTATTGAAGTTTCCATAGCCCGTGTCAGCATCCAGCAGAATTGGTATCGTGGTGGCGTCGCTCATGAATTCGAGCACCTCGAGCACCTGCGTCCAGCTGGCTTCATTGTTATCCCGGACTCCTAAAGCAGCCGAAATAGATAATCCGCTCCCCCAAATGCCTTTAAAGCCGGCTTCCTCCACGATTTTTGCGCTTAACCCGTTATGCGCTTCCAACAGGAACTCAAGCTCCGCTGAATGCAGCAATCTCTTAAACTGCGTGGTATTCTTCATTAATATGTTTCGGCCTCCTCAGCAGGTTTTCTAAAGATTTCCCTATATCAGTGTGGGCGCGCGTTCCGGTTGGTGTGCTTCATAACGTCCATTGACATATAAATCAATTGTCTGGATGACGATTTCTCCAATCTCGCGCTGGGAATCGAACGTGCCCGCCCCAATATGCGGAGTCAATATCACATTGGGCAGCGCCGCCAGGGGAGAGATCTTCCCATTCCCCTCCGATTCATGCACGTCTAGCGCGGCCCCTCCCAACCTCTTATTTACCAATGCGTCATATAATGCCGGTTCGTCAACCACGCCGCCGCGCGCCAAATTGATCAGATAAGCGCCCGGCCTCATCTGCGAGAGAGCCTGGGCGCCAATCAGCTTTCTGGTCGATTCTTTCAAGGGCACATGTATGCTCACAAAGTCGGATTTCGACAAAACATCGCCGATATCCGCAAGACGTATTCCCTTTTCTTGCAACCTCTCGGCCGATTCCGGAGAGGGATGTTCTACGCAGCCAAGCACCTCCATGCCCCAGGCATACCCGAGCTGACCGACCCGGCTGCCGATATTTCCTGCGCCCACAATGCCGAGCACCTTGCCTGTCACCAAATACCCGGTCAATTCATGCTTTGCCCATATTCCCTGGCGGGTCAGGCGATCGGCCTCCAGCACATTGCGCGCCAGCGACAACATCAGCGCAAAACTCATCTCTGCTACCGCTTTTGCCCCTGGGCCTGGAATTCTGACCAGTGTCAGACCATTCCTGTTGACATAATCCAGGTCAATGTTATCGACGCCCGAACCGGCTCTCAGAATCAACTTCAGTTCGGGCGCGCTCGCCATAACGTCTGCGGTGATTTGAACGCCGCTGCGAAAGATCAAGACCTCCCGGTCCCGGATATACGTCTTTAGCTCGTCCTCCTTGGCGTTGAATGCGCATACCACGTCATGTCGCTCTCTAAGTTTTTCAATGGCTTGAGCGTATATAGAACTGGCAATCAGAATTTTCATAAAAATTATCTCTCCATAATAGAATTTAAGTATTGCTACCTGAAACTGGTGATTCCACCTTCAAAAACAGTTCAAATGATTAGCCGGACATCCATCGCAAGTCATCTACATGGGTCACAGCGTGCCGCCATATCTGGTAATATCGATTTTTTCGCAGCCATTCAATGCTGTCAGCTCCGATGCGCCGTTGCGAGTTTGCCGTCCCGCTCAGGCGCGTCAACTGACCAACCAGGAAGCGGAACCAGCAGAGGACAAACAGGGAAGCCAACATTGACCCAGGCAACTGAAAACGTTCCGCATACTCCATGACGTAGGATCGTGCCCAGCAATCTCGATGAAAGAATGCCTCTTGGATCGCCGCTAAATGATTCTCCTTTTCCCGAGAACGATGCAATGCGAAACCTGCGTATGCCAGAAAGAAAAAGAGGTCACAAATGGGCAAGCCATGCGGGTCTGCCTGTTCCCAATCAACCACGCCCGCTCCACCAGCCCTAAGCCACATGACGTTTGGGTGGCTCAGATCGCCATGCTCAAACCCTAGAGGAAGATTTGCATTGCGGAGCGAGGATAACAATTCCTCGGTTCTCTGGATCAAGTGGATTTCGTCATCGTTTAAGGCAACAATCTGCTGAAAACAACGTACCGGGCTCTGGACCAGTCGTTCAAACCAATCCGGATCGGCTGCATTAGAAACCGCGGTTGCTTCGTAGACATCGACCAGCCAGTCAACAACCGAGCTTACACAACCAGCCAGGTCACGCCGGACAGTGGCCGGGTCCATTTGCCGGCCAACCAGGGCCGTTTGGACCAGGAGCTGGTGGTTGCAATAACGCTCGAATGCGACCGATCTTGGGATTGAGTCGAACCCGCCTGGCCGGCTGGATTGAATTCTCACCAGGTTGGCATTTTCATGCTCCAGGCTCTCACTCTCACCCGGCAAACGGTTCACCTTGGTGACAAGTACCGGTTCGGACCGCTCCTTATGCAGCAAGATGAAGACCACGTGGCTCGAAGCCTGGAAACGGGGCGTTATCACCACGGACGACAGATGCTGGGGCGATTCCAGATGTTTCAAGCCGAGTTTTTGCCAGTTTTCCGAGAGAAAGGATAAGGCTAAATTCAATCAGCCCTCCGCAGGGCCACAACGCTGAAACAAGGGATGATCCAAAAGAGCAGACCGCTACGCTTTAGCCAGCGTCCTGATATCGCTCGCAGACGAGCGCCATGACTTTGACCGCCCTGCAAAAATGCGTAGTCAAGCGCGCCATCATCCATCAAAGGGATAATTTTGGTACATGACTCAAAATTCGGCCAGTGCCAGTTTATCTGCGCTTCCGTGAATCCTGCTTTCTCGATCACGGATGGATAGTCGGAAGTGTAAACAAGCCGCCGGCTCTTGTTTGTCATCCAGGCCATTAGATCCCTGAGCAGCCTGCGAATTCCGAATTTTCTGCTAACTTCTACATAAAGAGCGCCGCCCGGCTCGAGCGCCGCAGCCGCCCGGCATAAGCTTTCATAGGATGGCTCAATGGCTACGGTGATATCGTACTGAGTAGGATCCGCGGGGTCGATCCCGAAATGGTCTAGAATGGTCAGGGATTCGCTGAATAAGCGCAATGACTCCAGAAGCGTTTTGCGCTGCGGACCCAGATATGCGACCCGCTTCAGGTTGGGGTCTGGTAGCAAAAAACGCCAATCAAGCCTGCGAGAAGACCGCAGGCGCGCATCCGGCGGAAGGGAGCGATTAAATAAAGGGGGCGATGGCATCGAAAAGGGCCGGAATGTTCACCGGGTAAGGATGGTAAATTTCATAGGCATCTTTTCCGGCCAGGACACGGCGCAGCGCTTCGAGCTGCAGCCTCTCAGCCTGGTCGATCAGCTCATTTCGCAGATCTGGAAAGGCAAAGCGGAATTTCAGATAATAGGACAGAAATTCCATGCGCTCCTCTTGCAGTGAAAAAACCATCCGTTCGGCAATCTCAAGAGGATCCACGGAATTGACGCTAATCTCAGGCGATTCGTGGCTTGCCACAAACAGAACTTTCTGAGGCGTTCCGCTAACCGGACTACCATTGATTCCGAACAATCGATGCGGTTTTAGATGTACATACAGCTGGTTCTTAAGCAACGGCCGGATCCTTCTCAACGCCCGGACGGGCGCGCTGCCGCTCAGCCTCTGGCTGGTGACTGCCCGGTCGATGGTTTTCACCACGAGATTGAGACTTTGCAGCCGGGCACGGTCGCCTCTTCCCACCTGTGACCAGTAGCCAGGCAAATCATCCAGATGCCACTTCCAAACGCGAATGGGTTCAGGGATGCCAAACATATGTTTGCCGTCCCCGCTGAGATAAACCCACTCATCTCCGACGTACCTGGCTCCGCGAGATGTAAAGGCCAGCAGGGTCTCGGTCTTTCCACCCTTGGCCCAACCTGTAACCAGAACGCCCGTCCCATTGTAGATAAAGGCCGATGCATGGATCGGCAAGGCACCTTTGCTCAGAACCGTGAGGTTCACGATTGGAATGAGTAAAGGCACAGCTGGGGCGCCGCGCTCGCAAACAATTTCGCAGCGCCTGCCTATCTGGTCGAACGGTATCTGCACTTTAGCGCTGGACTTGTGCTTGCTCCGCAGCACCAAAAAGGATTCTTCGGTAAACCCGGCATCCTCCACGCCCAAATAGCGCAAACGGCCGGTCGCCAGTTGATCGACGAAACGGATGACGATATCGGGCTCGCGGTTCAGCGCCTTTTGAATGGGTCCGAGCTGCCGGGTTACAACTGCGGCATCCCAATCGGTCGCATTGATTAACCGGATGCCGACGATGCCATGCAAATCGAAGTCAAACTGCTTAAGGTCGCTCTTCTCGTTCATCGATAGTTTAGCTCAATCCACGTAGCCCAACGCCCGGAGTCTCTCCAAGACGGCAGGTTCATACTCTGCAGTTCCAACCTCAACGCGCAGATCTCCGACGGATTGAATCCAATTCTCCAGGTGTTCCTGCATCTCCTGGACCACCTGGGGCTCAGCTTCGGCCAGGTTTACCAGCTCTTCAGGATCCCGTGTGAGGTCATACAGCTCGTGATTCTGATCGGATTTCCAGATAAATTTGTGGCGAACCGTCCTGACCATCCTGGCAGTGACGCTATTTTGGCTCTTTGGAGCCGTGTTTTCAGCTACGATGAATGGGCGTACGTCAAGGTCGGGGGGATTGATCAAATTATGGAAGCCGTTTGCCGTTGCCAGATCACCGTCCGCCCCAGCCAAATGCAGGATAGTTGGGTACAGGTCGATTAACGAGACGTGTTGGGAAACCCTCGCTCCTGGCCTAAAGCAATTTGGATAGCGAATGATTAGGGGTACACGAACCAGCTGCTCGTACAGCGCCATGCGGTGTCCATAATGATCATGCTCACCCAGGCTGTCGCCGTGGTCAGAAGTGATAACGATCATAGTATCATCCAGCATGCCCATAGATTTCACGAATTCAACCAGTTCACCAATGCGGTCATCGAGATAACGTACTTCGCCGTCATACAACGCCCTCAAAATTTCTATATGTTCCTGCCTGCGCTTCTCGTTATCCCCTTTGGGAGCATTACCATTGTCCCCGGCCCGGCCCACACGTGAAGGTGAGTAGCGACTGGACATGAAGGTACGATCGTAGGGACTCGGCGGATTATAGGGCAAATGCGGTTCCATATAGTTGACAAACACGAAGAAGGGTTTTTGAGGATCTCTACCTTCCTTCAGCCATGCCCGAATTTTGTCATTTGTAAGGCGCGCGCCTTTGTCCGTTTTATTCTGTTTCCGCTTAAGCACCGCCCTCATTTTCTGCAGACGGCGCAGGGCGCGAATTACTGGCTTCGTTGTTTGGCCAAATCGCTCCAGAAATTTGATCAGCTGCCCCATCCTCGTTCTGCGAACGCCACGAGGATTGCTCTGCTCCCACACGTCCTCGACTAAGTCGAATCCCTGGGTTAGCCCGGTGATGCTGCTGATATAAGCGTTGTTGGAGAAACTTGCCGTCTGGTAGCCCAATTCGCCGAGCCATCGGGGCAGAGTCGGGAAACCTTCGGGCAGCGCATCTTTTGAGATCGTTACACCGTGGCTGATCGGATACAAACCGGTAAAAAGCGAGGCGTGTACGGGCAGCGTCCAGCATCCCACCGATATCGCCTGCTCGAACAGCGTACCCTGCTCTGCAATTGCGTCAATTGCCGGCGTTGTTTTGCGGGAGTAGCCGTAGCAAGAAAGGTTTGAGCCGCGTAAACTATCTATTACAAGCAAAATGATATTTGGTCGCATAAGTGACAGTTTCTCAGGAGAACAGCTTTTGCAGCGTGGGCGCCCCTCGTCGATCGATTGCCAGCCGGAGCAAATTTACGTAATGGCCCCTCTCCAGGCGATCCATCCGCAGGCGCGTTGCTTCTTTTAGCGAGCGATGCATCCAACAGGTATAAAAGAGCGGCTCGACCATGTCCCGCGGCAGGTTCACACGTTCGCAATAATTTCGCACAGCATCGATCACCAGGGAGCTGAGTGGAGATTCTTGTATAAAGTGCCGCTCAAAACCCTCCAGCGAATTTCGAACGCCCTGGGTACTCGCCGCCCAGGTGCAGTAAGAACGCAAAAAGTAGAAGAGATCCCAGAGCGGCATTCCCTTGGGCTCCGCAGCCTCCCAATCCAGAAATGCTGCCTTTCCATTTGCGGAAATTTTTACGTTCCAGGTGCCCGGATCACCGTGCTGAAAAACCAGCGGGAACGCCTCTGGACTTTCTTTGATCCGGTTGATCTGTTCCACCAGGAATTGGCAGTGCTCCTGGTCCAGCTGATAGATTTCCATAAAACGCGAGAACAGCCGTTCCAGGCCGGCAGACACTTCCTCCGGAGTAGCGCTGATCAAGTCCGCAGTGGACGCACCGAGTTCGGTGAGCCAACTTATCGCATCCAGGGCGTAGGGACAGTCGGCAGATGCAGTCGTCTTTTCCCGAAAATCATCTCCAACCACTACCGTCTCTCCCACAACGGCCAGTTCGCTATGATACCCAAAGAAAACTACCTGGGGCAGGCACACTGTATCGCCAATGCCCATCTCCTTCAACAGCACAAGCGCCCGATGTTCATTCTCAAGCCGCGGGTTAAACGCGGGATCCCGCGTCATCTTGGCGATATATTCTGGCGTTCCGTGGTCCCGATTGTACAAAAAAATCAGGACCTTCCGCGTATTGTACTTGCCCTTTGCAGAAAGCCCCCACCGATGATTTTCGATATCCACGCCTGCCCGGCCCGCGATGGCTCGGAGGTACGCGGGCGGATAATCAGCCAGATTTCCGGCGCCTGAGCCCGCTAACATACTGAAGCGCTGGAACATCTCCCTGGATAGAGGATTCCGGCTGAGAAAACGCTCGATCCGAGCGAACGGCATATATCGGATCAACGGTGTGTAAAATCCTTTTCGGTAAAAATACCGGATTGTATCGCGGTCGTTTACAGGGACGGCAGTCTGCATTTCGCCGGCGATAGGGGTCAGCCAGAAGACCTGGGACTCTCCCGAGCCAGTCACATTCTGGTTCAACTCATCGCCTGGTCGGAAGCGTCCGGCAATCTCCGAGTAGATCAGACCGTCGGGCTTCAACAATCGGTCAAAAGAAGAGCGGATATGCTGTTCAACCTTCGAGCCATTTATCCGGTGTTCTCCTATCAGGACCAGCAAGTCGATGCTGCCGGCCGCGAGAGGAAGGTGCGCTGGCACGTCTGCCTGCACAGGACAGATATTGGCGCGCCCGGCTTGCTGGATGGCCTGTTTGGCCTCACGGATTTGACCTGCCTTTTCACAGGCGACAAAAACTGTCCTGGCGATACGCGCAAGTGTGGCGAGCGTGGAGTCTGACGGAACGCCAAGACAAAGGACTCTTTCAACCTCAAGACTGGGCAAGAAGAAGGTCCAGTTGGCGCCGGTTACGGTGCCTTTGAGGTTAGAAGCGGGGCTGTAATCAACAGAGAGGGTTCTCTCGAGCACCGTGAAATCGTTTAACATCATTTGCCGAAGAAGCGTCGTACAAAAGGAATTTTCAATAGCTCTGGGAATGTCTGCTCGAAATCCAGCAGATGGCGGTTAAGAATCAGCACGAGAAAAGACGCCGCGGCCGCCAGCAGGATGCTGACGTATACGGGTGCAGACGTCGCGATCTGGACTCCCAACAGCCCCCCGGCGGCAAGCCCAATGATCAAATAAACCCTCAAATAGCGCCAATCGAAAAGGTTGATGCCAGTACCAAAGCGGAGCCCTGCCTGTTTCAGAATATTAAAGACCACCAGTATGCTAAAGGTACCAATGGCTGCACCTATCGCTCCGTAGCGAGGAATCAACAGCAAATTGATGCCTAAATTCAGGATGGCTACAAAAACGTTGATGGCAACTACATAGCGTACTTTTCCAAAAACCTTGAGCGTCAGACCATTCTGACCGAGGGCGGCATTGAAGTAGTAACCGATAGACAGCAGAGCGAGAATTACCGCGGACTGCTCGTAACGGGTGCCATACAGAAGCAGGGTGATCGGCTTCGCCAGCGAAAAGGTTAAAGCAAAAACAGGGAAAGAAACAACGGCGATCCAGATGGCATTCTGCCAATACAGGTCATTGATCCCCTGGGTGTCCTTGCGCGCAAACATTCTGGCCGCTGCAGGAGTGAACAGCAATCCAAAGCTCGAAAGCACCAATTGGTTAAGCTTAGCCGTTGGTTGGACAGCCCTCATAGCGGCAACGTCGACAACACCCTGAAAACGCTCCAGCAGCACGGCATCGACAGTGTTCATCACGGTATACACCATATCGGATGTCAGCAACGGTACTGTGAAAAACAGGATCTCCTTGACGGGGATTTGAATCGTTCGCAGGTTTAGATGTTGGAACAGATCCTGCTCCTGAAAAGTCCGGATCAGAACCACGGAGAAAACGACGACGGCAATAACTCCGGCAGCCAGGTAACCGGTTGCCAGGAAATGAACCCCGCTCTTGCCTACTGTCAGCAGCAGTACCACAATAAGTTTGAGACCTGGTCCCAAAACATACTTGCGAAAGAAAATTGCTCCGGGCCGACTGAATACCGCGAACATGCCGTTCAGCACGGTGTCCAGCGCGTTGATGGGAGAGATAAAGATCAATATAAGCAGCAGCGATAGCGCCAGCCGGTCATTAATCAACGATTGTCCAATAAACCCCTGGAAGCCGTGAAAGAACAAAACCAGGGCTATTCCCAGCGAGAAAATTGTGGCAATTACCATGAAGATAGTCCCAAACATTTTGTTGTAATCTCTTTGTTCGTGGTAAATTGGCACAAACCGGGTAATGGCTCGATCCAGTCCAAAAGTGGCAATCGTTTCACCCAAACCGACGATGGAAAGCGCATATGCAAAAGCGCCAAAGTCGCTCTTAGCCAGATAACGCACGATTAACACCTGTATAGCGAAGTTGACACCTTTGGAAAGGATCTGACCAACCAAAAGCAGGCTGGAGCCTCGAATTTGGCGCCGGGTCGCTTTCTTCCTATGTTTTTCCGCAATATCAATTGGTTGACCAACTGTTTCGGTTGGTGTTGAAGCGGTTGAACTCATAAAAGGTTAAATCTTCTCCTCTTCTTTGATCCTATTGCCATCGTCAATTTGATAGATTCGAGCAGGACGAACTTTCAATTTTCTTTCCAACTTGGATTATCTCTTATTTGCCCGTATGGAAAACGCCTCGTTCTGCCGGTGATCTTTTTTCTCCACAATGGCAATCGGCGAAGGCTCTTCAGGTGCACTGCTCGCGTTCTCGTCTGGATCAGCTTGGTCAGAAGAAGGTCTCAGTGAGGCTGCCTTTTCACTCAGCACTTTGAAAACAGGTGCAGCAAATTGGAAGCGATGGCCAATATTCTGCATGCCTGATTCTCCTGAAAGATTGGGGAAAGAAAGAGTTGGGTTTTGATCCAAGACGACTCCTACGATCTTGATTTCAAGCTCGCGCAGACTTTCAATCGCATCAACCACTCTCTCACGACGAGACCTTCCTTCCCGAACAACAATAATCACACCATCCACGCATGAGGCGAGCACAAGGGTATTCGCCGAAGATAAGATCGGAGGAGCAGATACAATTACGATCTCAGCTTCCATTTCAATTTCTCTTATCAACTCGCTCATCTTGTTAGATGCAAGCAACTCAAATGACCTGCCAACTTCATCTTCAAATTTAGATCCGCTAGTTAGTATCGACAAATATTTTGACCAGGGCACTAAGGTTGACCTGAGATCCGCCTCGGAATCTAATAGCAGATCGGATAGACCAGGCTGATCGCCCAGATCGAAATGTTGGTGAATTGTGGGATTGGATAAATCAGCGTCTACTAAAATGACTTTATGTTTCGCTTGCTCCAAGGCGACAGCCAAGTTTGAGGCAAACTCCCGGTTGTCATCCTCAGGCTGTGAACTGCTGATAAGCAAGGACTTTAGATTTTGCTTTTCATCGAAGAACTGATTTTCGCCACGCGATAAATTATGTACTTTTCTAAATCTTCTCGTCCTGGACAGCAGTTTAGTTCCTAACATACGGTAATTTTCAGCAGTACGAGATTCTGGTTGATCAAAAACGGCCAAACGATTCGAACCTGCATGTTCCAGAGGTTTTATCTTTGATATCGTACCCAAAATCGGGAGACCAGTGACCTTTGCCAGTTCATCACTGCTATTGATGGAATCGTTGAAGAATTCAAAAGTGAACGCAACAAGAAGCGCCAGGACTAAACCTGCGCCAGCGGCGATCAAGACCGTAAGGCGTGGCTGGGCCAAAACTACTTCACTGGAAACCGCCGGTTCTACAATCTTTACCTGGTTGGTGGGAGCGAGTTTCAGCGAATCATAGAGCTGGGTTAATGCCGCCAATGCATCCGATAGCCGGCCACGCTCTGCCGATAGTTGTTCAACGATCAACCGTTGTTTCTCCAGGTAATCCTCCGTCTGGAGCACGATCAAACCCTGTCCCTCGGTTTCCGTAAGCGCGGTTAGATCAGCTTCCAGTTTGTCAATTGTGGCATCCGAATTTGCAATAATCTGCTCCAGCCTGGCCGCCTGGCCGCGCATCTGCGCATTGAGTATTGAGGTCGGGCTATCATCGGCAGAGGGACTCCTGGCAACCATTTCCTCGGCCGCAGCGTTGGCAATCGCTATCGCTGTGACGGGCTCATTATGGGTTACAGTAATGATCAGGATTTGCGTGTCTTGATTGGTCCTGACATCTATCATCCTGCCTAACTCACTGGCACTGATGTTTAATTCCAGTTTGTCGATGACGGCCTGTAAAAAGGGAGTTGTTTCGACTAACTCGGCATAAGTTTGCATCAGCTGCCCACCTGTGCGTAGAGCGCCTAAATCTGGGTTGGGCGCATCAATTCCCGGACCAACCAACAATTTTGCCTTGGCCTGGTAAGCTGCGGGACGGTCCTTAACCATCAGATACCCAACAAATCCTGTTACCAGCGCAGACAGCACCAGTAACCACAACCAACTTTTTAGCATATACAAGTATCGTTTTTCCACTTTATACCTTCCTCAAGTATGATTTGGCCAAAAGTTGAAAGGCCTAATATTCACCGCAACTTACCCCTGACGCCTCAAAGAACTTGTCCCACCCGACACCCACTGTGGTTTTGTCGTCGTGTACTGCGGCCAGGATACCCAGGGGATAATCTGGCAAAGGTTGCTGCGTGGAGGCGAGGCCATCTGTGTTCCAGACACCTTCGATTTGAAGGGTGCCCAGATGCTCCCAGGTCCGGCGATCAAAGAATTCAAGATCCGTCAGCTCATCCCTTTGGTCGGCCACCACAATGAAACCGTGTCCTGTATCGCGTCCCTCCGGGGACCGGCAGGCGTACAGTATAATGCCCTCCGCATCAGATTGAAAAATCCCTTCCCCGCCGAATCGGTTGGTATTGTTCCTTTGGTGCGGCGCGCCATCAGGTTTAAAAGCATAGATACCGGTGCGCCCATTCTCATCTGGCACGTAAACGACCTGGTAATAATCATCTGCCAGGACGGTCTCGATGCTGCTTATTGTTACAGTAGCGAAGCTGCCGACGAAGTCCGGCTCACCGCCCAACGAAACCGGCTCAACGTTCCAAATGTGTACATCCTTACGACTGTCCGAAACATACAACCATGTCTCTCCATTTGAACGAAGAAGAATATCCTGGTTCGGCTCAGAGCCCAGATCAGGTTCGCCAAAGGCCAGCTTCAGTTCCCAGTAAGGGGGCGTGCTTGAGATCGAAAAAGCATAGATCGTTGAGACATCTTTTGCCTGGGAAACATAGAGCAGATCCTTTTGCTGATCCATGGCGATACCGTTGACATTCGCCGCACCAAAAATCCCTTCAATCGGACTCTGCTCGCTATTTTCAAAGGGATACTTCCAGACTTCGACCAAATGATTTCTCTTGGAGGTAACGAACATCAGAGTATCAGCTGGATCGGGCGCTTCCCAGAAAGCAATGGAATCGATATTCACGCCTTGTCCCCTTAATTCAAATTCCGGCTGGAGCTTTACAGTGCCAAAAGTGCTAAAGCGAGACGCTGGCGATGCCGTCGATGCGCGATCGGGTGTCCCAGAAACCTTGTCTTCCCCCTGTGCCACGCTGCTCGCGCTTGCCGTTGCCACCGGGATCAAATTATTGCCACCAATGGCCTCTCGTGCTTGCCTGGTCCGGCCATTGCAGGCGATAACAACCAGCACCAGCACACACATCGTAACGATCGACAGCAGCCGCGTTCGAAAGAGTGCGGAAATTACCTTTGCGGCTGCCACTGTTCGACCCTTATGCCGGATACGAGTTTAACAACCGCGACAAGGGCAGCTGCGTTCGCCAGGCAGTAGAAGAACGGAATGTAGAGAAATTTCAACTTGCCCAGCCGGTTGTTGCGCACCAGGTAACCAACGATGGCCGAAGTGTAGAAAATAGCCTGAGAAACAAACGCTGCGAAGTAGGGGGCCGCCTGCGTGCTCAACAAAAAACTACTAAAGAACAGTATTACCAGGAAAAATGGAACTAAGCGGCGCAGGAGCTTTTGAGAAAATAAGGATACCGAATAGAAACCATATCGAAATGGATTGAGGAGCCTTCTGCGTAAAATTACACCTCGCAGACCGCGATTCATCATGCGCACTTTGCGTCCGAATTCGCTCGCCGCGGCCGGAGCGGGTTCTTCGTGGGCGCGCGCTTCGCTTTCAAAAACAAGCCGGTAGCCTTGTTCGACCACGGCGGTCGAAATAGCAAAATCATCGGTGGTAGCTGTATCCGTGGGTGGCTGATACAGGTCGCGCCTGATTGCGTGGAGCGCGCCTGAGGCGGACACGATGCTGCCGGTCAGGCTTTTCATCTGCTTCAACCACACCGCGTATGACCAGTATAAATTCTCCCCCTGTCCGCTGGAATCCCGTTCTGTCTGCCGCGTATAAACCATTCTGCCGCTTACACCGCCCACTTCTGGATCGGCAAAGTTGGAGACGAGCTGCCGCAGCGTCTGCTTCTCCAAAAGAGACGTGGCATCGGAAAATACCAGGATTTCACCGGTAGCCTGTTGAACCGCATCGTTCATCGCAAAAATTTTTCCCCGCCGAGCAAAGCTGAGCAGGCGAACGCCAAGATCTGCATACGACGCCACAATCGAATTTGTGGCATCGCTGGATCCATCCGAAGCGACAATGATCTCCAGGGATTCCAGCGGATAGTCGACAGACAGGATATTCTCTATCTTGCCAGCAATGCTGGCCTCCTCGTTATAAGCCGGAATAATCAGGCTGACCTGTGGCGTAATCGGCTGTTTCCTTACCTGCCTGTTGCGCAGCCTGGCCACGATCGCCGCCAGCAGAGCAAATCCGGCGTACACGTAGATAATAGCCGCTATGGAAAACCAAAATCCGAATGTAATCAAATTGCTCCCCATCGCGAATTAGACCAAAACCCCGTTTTCGTAGAGCCTGGCGCGCTTCGCTGCATTGGTCATCAGATTGAACTCTCGGGTTACTTTGTCTCGTCCCGCCTGCCCCATCTGTTGGCGCAAGTGCGGGTTATCCCTCAGCCGCTGGAGCGCATCGGCCAGGGCAAGCGGGTCGCCCGGCGGCACCAGAAAACCGGAACGCCCATCTTCAACCAGCTCGGGAATCCCTGAAAGCCTGCTTGCCACCACCGGCAATCCGCTTGCCATGCCCTCCATGAGCACCACAGGAATACCCTCTCGCTTGCCGCGCGGCGTTGGAACGCTGGCCAACGCCAGAATGTCAGACTGGGCCAGCATCCGGACAATTTCACTGCGGGGACGGGCGCCGTGCAAAACAACCTTATTTTGCAGCCTATCCTGGGCGATTTGTTCTTCGATCCTGGAACGCAGTTCGCCTTCGCCGACCAGGTGACAGACGAAATCCACTCCCCGCTCTTGCAGGATTTTGCACGCCTCCACCAAGTATTTATGTCCCTTGACATCTTTGAAAGCCGCCACACACAAAATCTGGAATCGGCCGCCACCGTTCATGCCTGGTCGATCTGGAAAAGCTTCCGGATCTACCCCGCAATGAATTATGTGGATTTTTCCCCGGGCTTGTTCACCGCACTCTTCGATCATGATTTCTTTATTGAAAGATGAGATCGTAACAGCGAATGCTGCTGCCTCCACCTTTTTGTCGAGCATGCGGCGCTCCACGTGTAAATCCGACCCGTGCGCGGTGAAGCTGAATGGGATGCCAGTCAAGCGGTGAATGATCAACGCCGCGACCGCCGGGTGAGTGGCGAAGTGGGCGTGCACATGGTTAATCTTTTGTTTTTCCATCTCGTAGGCAAAGAGGACCGCTTTGGGAAAAATCGCCGCAGCCCCAAAGAAGAAGTTGGCGCTTCCAAATGTGCCCTTCAGGACCTCGAACAGTACCTTGAAGTAGGCAAGTGGGCGGTGGCGCATAAAGTGAAGCTGAGCCCGGAGTACCGCAGGCGAAATAAATGGCTGGTGGTGCACTTGACCAGATAGTTGAGCCACTTCTGGGTGCACCACATCTTCCTTCAGACGTCGCAGGGGGTAAAGCTCGATGGCAATCCCAAGCTGTTGCATCGCAAGTATCTCGTAGAGGATGAAGGTCTCTGTCAAGGCCGGGAAGGCCGACATAATATAAGCAACCTTCACCCGAGCCAGATGCCTCGCCGGACTCTCTAAATTCGCTAAGGTAGATTTTTCTTGTTTAATAGCCGCAACTGTCATAAGGTTTGATCAAGCAGCGGAGACTGCTGACGAGATCTTCGACTTGTTTCGATTCCGCCAACGGTCGATATGACCGAAAAGGGGTAGGAGACGGAGGCGAAAGATAAACGGGGAGGTGCGTTTGTTGATGCTGGTCCGGCACAGGCGCAGGTGGTCTGCGGAGCTCAGGTCGTTTTGACCGCTTCGCATGGTAAACGCCGCAACGAATCCTGCTTCTCCGAGGATGTTGGTGACTACCTCGTTGCAATTGCCGTTCGGGTAACAGAATACCGGCAAAACCTTTCCGATTTCCCTTTTCAAATCCTGCTGCGAACCGGCCACCTCCGCCCGAATCTGCCCCGGTTCAAGTTGCGTCAGGATGGGATGCGTTTGCGTATGCGCTCCCAGCGTTACGCCCTCCCGCGCCAACTGCCGCAGTTCCTCCCAGCCCAACGTGCATTTGTAAGTGGTTTTTTCGATGCCCAACTCTGAGCAGACTTCATCTGTCAGCGCCATGGCCTGGTGATGAGCGAGTGATTTCATATGTATCTGCAGTTTGCGCAGGCCGTTGCGCCGCGCCTCAGTAGTTTTTAAGGCTAGTGATCCTATTGGGCTGGCGGCTAATTCGGTTTTAGATGTATGAAAGAAGGCCCGGTACAGGCGATCCCACCAGAAAGCCCGCTCGGGCTGGTCCGGGTAGGCTGTCGGGACGAATACCGTCACCGGCAGCCGGTAACTTTTCAGAATAGGCCAGGCATTTGATGCGAAATCGACGTAAGCGTCATCAAAGGTGATCAACACCGCCTTATCCGGAAGCCGGCTTCCGCCTTCGATCGCATCCAGGACGTCTTCCATGGAGACTGCGTGGTAATCGCTCGCCAGACAAGCCATCTGACGCTCGAAGGTCTCCGGTGTGGCGCTGATCAGCCGGGGGTCCAGCATCGAGGCGCGTGTTGGATCGGAAATGCGGTGATACGCGAGCACGCGCAGCACATTCGATTGCATTCCGTTTGTCGTTGTTTGATCCCAAAATTTCTTCACATCCGCTACCTCAAGCTGAAACTGGCCCATCTTTAGAAAATTCAAACGGTTTGAGCCCTCCATCCAGGTAGAGCTTTTTGAAATAGCGGTGGCGACGCTTGCCGCTTGAAGTTTTGGTAAGCGTGCCCGGCTGCACCAGGACGACATCATCCACAATGACGCCCAGCTTTCGGAGAATCCTGTCCCGAATTTCATCCCGAAGTTCCTGCCGGTCACGAGAAAGCGGTTCGCGCACCTCGCTGATAATAACGATACGTTGCGTTCCCAGCTCCTCCTCATCAACGCCAAAGGCAGCGAAACATCCCTGGCGTAAACCGGAGATTTCCAGGAGCACGGGCTCGAAATCACTCGGATCCATCTTTTTCCCGCGCACGTTGATCCGTTCTTTTACCCGTCCAACCCAAAATAATTCCTCCCCGCGCATGTAACCCAGGTCACCGGTGCGCAGCAGTTCCCCGAACAGTGCCTGGCGAGTTGCTCGCGCATCATTTAGGTAACCCGCCATCCGCGAGGGCGTATCCAGCGCAATTTCACCGATATGACCTTCCGGCAATGGGCGTCCCGTTCTGGACAAAATCTTCACACGCATGGCAGGATGCGGTCGTCCGACACCAACTACGGTGATCGTCTCGTGCTCAAGCGCGGAGTCCGGCGCCGGTCGAGCAATGCGTTTTCTTTGAAAAAGCGATCGGTCAATGCGCTCAAAGATAAAAGATTCATGCGGATCGCTGAATGTCGCGCCGCCAACATTTTCGGCGCAGCCAAAATTGGTTTTCAAGGCTTCAAAACGCAATCCAAAGGGCTCAAAGCGCTTGTGAAAAGCCAGCATCGTGTCAAGATGGATGCGTTCGGCGGCATTCCAGAAGCCGCGCACCCCATCCAGTCGAACGCCATCGATCTGCTCATCCCGCACCCGCTGAGCCGTTATGGCGAACCCGAAGTTCGGAGACCAGGTCATCGTCGCCCCGGTATCATGGAGCGCCTGCAGCCAGATCGCCGGTTTGTGGACAAAATTCAGCGGGTTGAGCATCACCAAAGGAACACCATGAGTCAGACACAGCAGGAAGTTGTTAACCAGCCCCATGTCGTGGTAAAGGGGCGTCCAATTCAAACAGATGTCTTCAATGTTCAACTTCATTGCGGCCACCATACCATCCAGGGCAGCCATAACGTTTTTCTGTTGCCAAACACATACCCGGGGAAATCCCGTCGTTCCCGAGGTCAGCTGCATGGCTGCCACATCGGTTTCGGCTGGCAATACAGAGCGTGGAAGCGTCCAGCTCGCGGGAGAGACATCGCTCTCACCAAACAGATAGCGAGTCGATGCCTGCCCATTTTCGATGTCCGAGCGCATATCAACCATGGAATCGGCGCATACCACCAGGCGCGGCTTTGTCTTGCGGATGATTCTCTTGATGATTCTGCTCAGGCTGGAGTAGGCACCCTGGTCCTGTATGGTCGGCGGTGCAATGAGAAGAGGAACAGCTCCGAGCAGCAAGCTGGAAAAAAGCAGGGTTGCAGAGAGCTCCCCGCTCGGCAAAATGATCAGACACACATCACCCTTGCCAAGCCCCCAGTCGGCCAGCCGGGCTGCGCGCCCAGCCGCCTGCTGGTAGAACTGTCCAAAAGTCTGCCAGGAGAATTCTCCGCGACCATTGTAGAAAGCAAAAGCCCGCCGGTCAGGCGCATTTTCAAGCCGGTCGTATAACCTGGCCTGCAAAGTTTGATTCATGTTTCCTATGCTCCTGGCAGGCTATTGGGGTCGTTACTAATTATGGGCGCTTTGCTGAGTTCCGCTAAATGGAACAAACTTCTAATTTGCTCGCGGATACCGCTCAAGTCCCGTGGTTCTGAGCCTGGCTCAAAGAGCCGCTCAGCCTGCCAGCGATCGGGATCCAGGCTAATGCTCCATGCATTGAGCCAAACAGGCGGTGCAAATTGATCCATGCATTCCGGCATCACATCTTCTACTGCCAACAGGAATAAGACCTGGGCGAGCTCCTCCAGCGTCTTCATGTTGGCCATTGCGTCCTTCACCAGTTCCTCAACGCTCTTCCCTGAACTCAGATTACGTAGGCGGAGATCGTATAGGAACGGGATCTTGAGGTAGTCGATAAAGTCGTAAGTGATGCGGCCGGTCGATTTTGCTGCCCACTCCACAAACAGCTGCTGCATCCTTTGGGTCAGGAAAATAAAGTTCGCATTCACCCTTCTTACTGGAGCGCTCCTTTCCTTGTCGAGGAAGAGCGAATTGAACATCTGAGGCGTCACAAACGACCAGGCTGCGCAGACATCCCATAAGAGCTTTGCGCTCATTACAGCCGCATTTCCATAGAAATGGTAGCCGACCTGGAAATTAACGGTGATCAAATTGTTAAGGAATAAAATGAACTGGTTGTACTCTTCTATAGTCTCAGGCGTCAACTTCCCATCAAGATCGAGCTCGACAAGCTGCGTAACGATGGAATTACCAAATCCAATGAAATCTGTTCCCGGAGAGTAATAGGGGTCCGAAAAAAAACCGGCCTCACCCACGCAGGCCCAGCGATCGACCGAAAATACCCGCCGCGAACTATAACTATAGCGGCGCATGACGCGAAA
This sequence comes from Anaerolineales bacterium, assembly GCA_036507795.1. Taxonomy (GTDB): domain Bacteria; phylum Chloroflexota; class Anaerolineae; order Anaerolineales; family UBA4823; genus DASQQR01. The sequence continues at coordinate 29,559 of DATCIL010000269.1, forward strand.
ATCCAGAGGGCTACGGCCGTCAAGATAGTCTGCCAGTTCAGGTTCGTGCTGCCTCAGCCACTCGAGCGATCGTTCATAAGTGTTAAATCCATCGAAAGGATGGATATCTTCCAGCGCCACGATCCCAACACTCGTGCTATCTGAACCAAGGGGGATCAGCCAAACCCAATAACCGTTCCCCATAAGATGGGTCGTAGAATAGTAGCGATTCTTATTTGGCACGCGCTGATGCCAGTCTTCCTCAGTTCGGGGGACCAAGTCGTTGACGTCTATGCGTCCTTCATACCGGAACCAGGAAGCGCTGCAAGCTCTGCCGGCAGGCTTGCTGAGATTAAGTTTTTTCTGCAAGAACCTGCGCCGGCCTGTCGCATCGATCACCCAGCGTGCTCGTACCGTTCTGGCGGATCCGTCATTCCCTGTTTTATAGGTTATCGCATGCCTTCCGTTCCCGTTCGCAAGCGCGACGTCCAGAATGGAGCAACCCTCCATCATCACTACCCCGGCCTGCTCGTTGAACCGCCTCAGGTCATTTTCGAGCATGCCACGATCAATTTGATAGGTATTTACCGCCGGAAATTCCGATAAACCAAACTCAGGCCGATCTTGAAACCGCCCGGTTGTATTTGTAAAGAAATAGCGTAATCCCATCTTGTGCAGGTGGTGCTTCTCAAAATAATCGGTCAG
>DATCIL010000270.1:0-1052 GCA_036507795.1 Anaerolineales bacterium
AGCGCCAGAACGATGGAGGCGAAAACCATCAGCAGGCAAACTTCGATAAACGCCATCAGCCCGATCAGCAGCCACTGCCGGCGCTGCATCCGGATGCTGGCGATGGTCAGCATAGATTGGTCTGTCAGGAGAGATTCTTCCGATCTCTCCTCCTTTGGAATGGGGCGGGTAAGGGCATCGATTAATCGCTTGACTTCGGTACGATCCAGGGTGGTGGGATTTTCAGGAATGCTGGCGGCGAAGCGATCCGCGCCATCCACCCGCACCAGGCGCACGGCCGGCCGCTCCGCCTCGACGTGGATTCCGGCGTGCCCAAGGAACAGCACCGGGTTGACCTCCGGCAAGTCTGGAAATTCATCCCTCAGATAATTCTCTACAACCTTCCCCAAAAGCATAACTCGCCTGATTAAGTTGGGCTGGGCGGGTCTAAACCGGCGGCTTTTCGCATCCATGACCGCCCAGATTTCCTCTTTGGCCCGGTAGATGCCCCTTTGGGCGCTGGCGTGGATCACGTAAATCCCGGTTGGTCCGGTCAGGATCAGCGGGATTGGAAGTTCCAATTTAGGGAGCATAGCGCTCCGGATCACGGTGTACTTGTTATCGAGCGCTTTTTGAAGGCGGGCGATTAATCTGTCCTCGGCCTGGCGATCTCTATCCCAGCCAAGACCATACTGCCAGATGCCGCGCAGGCGGTCAATCAGGCTGGTGGACCCGTCTTCGCTGCGCAGCGGAGATTGATCGATGATTTTCATAATGGCCAATCCTCGAGAGATAAGATGGCAATAGCTCGACGTTTTCTTCAACCAGTCGCAGGCGATATTCAATCAAACACCGGCGAGGTATCCTGGAAAAAACCGCCTCGTCCATTTGGGATTCGGATTCCAGCAACTGAATGAAAATATCCCTCACCCATAACCAATCCGCCTGTAAATGAATCAAATAACCGGCCAGGAAAGCGGCCCTGGCGGGCGAGAAATCCTCCGGCTCGGCGAGACCGGGGTGGTCTATGAGCATTTGCTCCCATGGCTGCCTGGCATTTGGCGGCACCGGCA
>DATCIL010000271.1:0-1797 GCA_036507795.1 Anaerolineales bacterium
AAAAAGAAATATTGTCATATGAATTTACTGTTGACCTACTTCAAAACATGGAAGATGGTGACATTTATGATATCTTTGCGCGACTAAATACATATTCCGTTACATTAAATGCGCAAGAACTTAGGTGCGAGCCGACCGCTGATGGCTGACCCAAGAATGTTGGCTGGCACCGCCAGCTGATGCCTGACAGAAAAGTGTGTGGTGACCGCCAGAGATGGAGAAATACGTGTCAGTTATTTATGTAGGAAAGGATAGGGCCACCGTTTAAAGATGCGGCCTTGGACGTAGACCGTTAGCTGGGCACGCTGTGTATCCAGCACCGCCTTGACATATTGTCGTTTGAGCCGTTTGCCCACCTTGAAGGTCTGGCTGAGCAGCTGGATGTTGCCGTGCCGGGTCACCTGCCGGATGAAGGTCACACGCCCAGCAGAGATCGGCAGAGGTTCGGTGGGAACGGTATAGCGGGGCGGCAGTTTCTGCAGTTTCCGCTTTCTGCGATACTGATCGGGTGTCAAGCCGCCGAGCCGTCGTTGGACATGTTGCCGATTGACTGTTTCTTGGAGACGTTGCAGTTCGCGCCGCAGCGCCGCAAGGCAAGTAAAATGGCGTTGCAGCAAACGTGGTTGGAACCAGCCGTTAAAGTTCTCCACGCTGCCGTTAAATTGAGGTCGGGCCGGTGGAATAAACACTGGCTCGATCTCAAAGCGTAAGCAGAGCCGGATGACCCGCGAGAGATAGCGGGCGGCGGGACCCCAACCGGCAAACTCATGCGCATTATCCAATTGGACTTGCTTGGGTCGTCCCAGGCTCTTCCAGCAGTCACCGAGGAACGCCAACACGGCTTCCATCTTTCGGGAACGGCTCAATTTCAAGCATACGGCGCCATCAAACACGTCTTTGCAGACGAAGATGTAGTTGCGTTGCTGCTGACCCTTCAGATAGATGGGTCCGACCAAGTCGAGCTGGTGGAGTTGATTGGAGTCATGCGCTGGCGGCGCTGGATAGACGTACTCCGGCAGGAGCTGTGCCAAGCGCACGCGCGGTATCGTGACTCCATTCCGCTGGAGTACGCGTTCGATGGTCCGCAGACAGGGTAAGGGTTGAATGCGCAGATCCTTCAGTTCCGCTTGGATGGCACCAGCCCCGATCAAGTCGTAACGCGTGAAAGGATGCAGGGGTGACTCCAGTCGCCTGCGAATGTTGAGGATGGTGCGTTCCAGTTCCGGCGAGAGGTGTGGCAGCTGCTGACGCGCATGGCTCAAGTCGAACAGACCGGCTGGACCCAACGCCTGATAGCGGCGCCACCACGTGTGAAACCACTCCCGCGACCGGCCGAGCCTCTGACAGATGCTTTCGACCGACTGACCGGCTAAGCGCAGCTTAATCGCTTGGTGCCGGTCTGAAAATTCATCGTTCATAGTTGCCTCCGTTTCGTAATCTCCGACGATCACTACACTCAGCAACTGTAAACGAGCAGAGCACTTATGTCAGCATGTGATTCAATGTCCAATTTCACCGCCGGAGTTGTCAGGTATCAGCTGGCGGAACAAGTGACCATTTGTGTCAGGCATCAGCTGGCGGAAATCTGTCAGGAATCAGCGGTCGGCTCGCAACCAACCATCAAGAGCAGATTCAAAAAGCACCTCCTGTCTGAAAATCAGCAGGAGGTGCTTTCTTTTGGATCAGGTGCGGAACCTTCATTCGCTTTTATTTTTGAGCCCGCCCAGTACCTTTTCCCTTTCTTTGACTATTCCTTGGGGCAGTTGCCCGTATGTTTTTTGCAAGTTTACTTACGAA
>DATCIL010000272.1:0-2693 GCA_036507795.1 Anaerolineales bacterium
CCTTCGCTGCCTCCTTGAGAACGGGAGGAGAATCCCTCCCGACCCTCTTGATAAGGGGGGAGCGGAGGTCGCAGAGCGATGCTCTCCTTCGCTGCCTCCTTGAGAACGGGGAGGAGAATCCCTCGCAGCCCCCCTTGATAAGGGGGGAGCAGAGGTCGCAGAGCGATGCTCTCCTTCGCTGCCTCCTTGAGAACGGGGAGGAGAATCCCTGGCAGCCCCCCTTGATAAGGGGATAGCAGAGACTGTCAGCAATGACACCTGGCAAGGTTTTCCGACTTTAGCCGTGCACCAATTAGGAGCCAGATGACGGATAAATTGCTTACCCCACAGCAAGTCAGCGCGATGGCCGAAATCGAAGGACAGGCCGAGGACGAAGCCGTCCAGCGACGCGCCCGGGTGCTGCTGCTCAGCGATCAAGGTCTGGCGGCGCGCGAAATTGCCAGCCAGGCCGGCATTTCCACCCGGACGGTCTACCGCTGGCGCAAGGCGTTCGTGGATCGCGGGTTGTCCAGCTTCCCGGATGGCGGGCGAGCCGCCGCGCCGGCAGAAGAGGAAGAAGAGAGCGGGCCGGTCTCGCCCGAACCGCCCGGCCCGAGCGACCCGCTCGAGCAACTGGCAAAGCTTGCCAGGAAAATCAAAACGCCGGGCATCCAACCTGACGACAGCATGGCGGAGGCCGGGCGGAAAGTATTGCGCCTGCACTTCGCCCGTATGCTCTACCACGAACCAGGCACACGCCTGGGTCAGGACATCGAAGAGCTGCACGATATGCGCGTGGCCACGCGCCGCATGCGCGCCGCTTTTGAGGTCTTTGGCGATTATTTTAAGAAGGGGGTGCTGAAGACGCATCTGAAGGGACTGCGCGCCACGGGTCGCGCCCTGGGGCCAGTGCGAGATTTGGACGTATTCCTCCAAAAGATGCAGTTGCATATGGAGGGACGCTCGGAAGAGGAACAGGCCGGGTTAGCGCCATTGCAGTCCAGCTGGCGAGCCCAAAGGAAAGCGGCGCGCAAGAAAATGCTGGGCTATCTGGATATCCAGACCTATAAAGACTTTTTGCAATCCTTCAGCCAGTTCCTGAATACACCCGGCGCCGGGGCAAAATCCCTCACCGGAGATTTCCCCCTCCCGCATAAAGTGCGGGATGTCGCGCCCATCTTGATCTACACGCGCCTGGGCGCCGTGCGCGCCTTCGACAGCGTGCTGGAAAACGCCACAATCGACCAACTCCACGCCTTGCGCATCGAGTTCAAGCGGCTGCGCTACACGGTAGAATTTTTCCAGGAAGTTTTGGGGCCGGAGGGGAGAGCGGTCGTCGAGGAGATCAAAAAGGTCCAGGACCACCTGGGCGACCTCAACGACGCCGACGTAGCCTGCAACATCCTGGGCGACTTCCTGTCAAAGTGGGAGAAAGAGCAGCTGGCGCTGTCCATCCAGCAACGCGCCAACCCGGAGCCGATTGTGGCTTACCTGGCAACCAAATACGCCGAGCGCCATCGCCTGGTGACCACATTTCCTCAGGTCTGGGAACGCTTTATGCGCCCGGAATTTCGCGCCAACCTGGCGCAGGCCGTTTCAGTACTCTAGAATTTGTGCTGGACATTCGCCGCTATTGATCCTTGGAGTTTGAAACCACAGATGGACACCGATAGACACAGATGTTGTATCAGAAATCTGGATAGAATCAACCAACATCTGTGCGAATCCGTGCGCATCTGTGGTTGATTTCGGGAAAAGGCGATACTCCAGTCCGGTTGTTATAGAGGAGGCATGCTATGAATCTCTATTTCCTCCGCCATGGTTTAGCCGACCGCAGTGCATGGGACGGCCCTGACCACGCTCGCCCGCTCACCGAGAAGGGCAAACAGCGCATGGCTCAACAGGCGCGCTTCATCGAAAAACTTAACCTGAATTTGGATTATATCGCCAGCAGCCCGCTGACCCGCGCCCTGCAGACCGCCCAAATCGTAGCGCAACAGTTGGGCATGGAAGGTAAACTGATCGAAGATGAACGTCTCTCCCCCGGCTTTGGCATCTATGAACTGCAGGAATTGATTCAATCTTTGCCGGAGGTAAACGCCATTATGCTGGTCGGGCACGAGCCGGATTTCAGCACCACCATGAGCGACCTGATCGGTGGGGGAGAGGTGGCCTGCAAGAAGGGCAGCCTGGCGCGCATCGACCTTTACGACATGGTGAAACTGAAAGGCGAACTGGTCTGGTTGATTCCCCCGAAGGCGCTGGCGATGGAGGTTGAAGGTTGAAGATTGGAGTGGTACGCGGATGAACGCGGATGGACGCGGATGGATTTTTGTTTTGATCCATTTTTTGATGGTCACCGATGCTACGTCCTGGCTGGCGTCCCCGGCGGCGTCCCTGTGATGGTCATTCTTATGACCGTCACCCCTTCTGTTTTACCATCAGCTCTCGTTTGAAGGCCTTTTTGAAGACCTTCTCATGATTCTGGACGCCCCACAACTCCAGCTGGCAATCGCGCTCACAATGCACTTCCAGGATGGCCTGGCCCTTTTTGCCCGGGCGGAAGCGCGCCTCCGTGATCGCCCCCTTGTGGCCGCGGTCCAGGCTTTCGGCGATGCGCAGGAGAATCGCCATGACACGCACCGCTTGCATGATTCTACCGTCCAACGCGGCGACCTGGGCATGCTTCTTGCTAGGGTAGCGCTTGCGATGGA
>DATCIL010000273.1:0-5494 GCA_036507795.1 Anaerolineales bacterium
AAGGCGAACACCTCGTTCGCCAGGCTGTGACGGACGAACTCTGGGAGGTTTGCCAGCACATTCAGGCCGGTCAATCTCTTAAAGAAGAGGAGCGCAACGCACTGCTCAGGGTGGCCCAAGCGGCTTTGCGAAATCTCCCTCAGGATTCTGATGGAAACCCTTGAATCACTCCAGCGCAGGATCCGAAGCGCAGAGGACCTGCGCTCGATTGTCAGGATCATGAAAACCCTGGCTGCGGTCAGCATCCGGCAGTATGAAAGAGCAGTGGAAGCCCTGGTTGAATATAATCGCACAACCGATCTGGGTCTTCAGGTTGTGCTCGCTGGCTGGGCACAGGAACAGGGGCGGGCCACAAAACATTCCGAAGGTCGCCTCGGCGCGGTTGTTCTCGGGTCTGACCAGGGAATGTGCGGACAATTCAACGATCATGTCGTCCGCCACGCCGTCGAATCCCTGGACAGCATGCCAATAGATCCAGGCAATCGCGCCCTGGCTGGCGTGGGCGTGCGAGCCGCGAGCAGGTTGGAAGAGGCCGGGCAAATCGTTGAAGATGTTTATACGTTGCCCGGGTCAGCTTTGGGAATTACGCCTTTGGTTCAACACTTGTTGCTGCTCATAGACGGGTGGCGTATGGAGCGTGACGTTAATCAGGTCTATCTGTACTACAATCGATCGGCAAAGGGAATTGCCTATCATCCGACCACCTTGCGTTTGCTGCCAATCTCGACTGAACAGTTACCGAGAGAGGGAATCAATACCTGGCCATCGCGTAGCCTGCCCACCTTCACGATGGACCGTGAACGTCTCCTTGCGGCGTTGATCCGCCAGCACCTCTTTGTCCTCCTGTTCAGGACCATCGCCGAATCGCTGGCAAGTGAGAATGCCAGCCGCCTGATTACCATGCAGATGGCGGAAAAGAACATAGACGAGCGGTTGGCGGCATTCTACAAAGGGTATCACGATCTGCGCCAGAGTACGATCACGAGTGAAATTCTCGATATCATTTCGGGTTTCGAGGCGTTGTCAGAAGATTATTAATGTTGGCATTGTGCATATCCGATTCAGCAAAGAGGAAGATCAATAATGATTCTATTGCCCGTAGAAGAGTTTAAGATATTAATGGCAGAACGTCCCGGCTGGTGTGTATCGCTGTTCATGCCCACCCATCGAGGCGGAGAAGGGACCCGAGAGGACCCAATCCGCTTCCAAAATCTGCTACGACTGGCGGAGGAACGACTGGTTGAAAAAGGCATGCGCACAGTAGACGCCAGGAGCCTGCTGGGACCTGCTCGCAGCCTCGAAGGATACTCGCCCTTTTGGCGGCACCTTAACGATGGCCTGGCCATGTACCTGGCTCAGGGCGTTTTCCGGTATTACGCACTGCCCATACCTCTGGCTGAACAACTGGTCGTGGCCGAGCATTTCTACATCAAACCACTGCTACCGCTATTGAGCGGCGATGGGCGCTTTTACGTTCTGGCGCTCAGCCAGAACCAAGTCCGATTGTTGCAGGGAACACGTTACAGCGTTGGCGAGGTTGATCTGGAGGGGGCGCCCGGCAGCATAGCCGAGCTGCTCGGAGATAAGAGGCGAGAAAAGCAACTCCAGTTCCACACTCGTGGCTCCGGCGGCTCGGGCAAGAGACCGGCGATGTTTTTCGGCCACGGAGAAGGCGAAGAGCAGACGAAGCAGGATATTCTGCGCTACTTCCGGAAAATTGCTGCAGAGCTGCGCACTCTACTGCGGAGCGAACAAGCACCCCTGGTTTTGGCGGGAGTAGATTACCTGCTCCCAATCTATCGCAATGCGAATAGTTACCCTTACATTCTTGATGGCAACATCCCTGGGAACCCTGAGAACCTCAATGCCCAGCAGCTGCATGAGCGCGCCTGGAAAATCGTTGAGCCATATTTTCAGGAAACCCAGCGCAAGGTGCGGGCGCGGTTCGAAGCGCTTAGGAGCACCAATCAAATCTCGACAAAACTCGAGGAGATTATCCCGGCCGCCTATCACGGGCGTGTGGAGCATTTATTCGCCGCGTTAGGCGTACAGTTCTGGGGCAGTTATAACGTCCATACAAATCAGATCAGTATTCGTAATGAAGCCCAGTCCAGCGATGAGGACCTTTTGCAGTTTGCCTGCAACCATTCTCTTTTGAACGGAGGGAGCGTTTATGCGGTTGAAAAGGCGCAGGTACCTGGAGGGGGATCATTGGCAGCGATCTTCCGCTATTGAGGAACCACGGGAATAAGCGCAAACCGGTCCGAAAGAGGGATGGCTGTTCTCAATGCCGGGACCGCGCCGGCACTGCGTGATGCGAAGAGACTCCTGGCTAGGACTCCTCCGGCATGGCAATTCGTTCCCGCAATGGCAGGTGTGAATGGAGTAAGAAAACCACCCACGGCTCGGGATCGACCTCCGCCAAGTTTTGGTTGGCCAGGCGGGCCATGGCGGAGGCAAAGGCCTGGGACTTGCCGGTCTGCCGCAAGGCATAGCGGTCTGCCAGGCGCTCTCGCCAGCGCGACCAGGCATTTCCTAAAGGCATAGTGACCAGGCCATGCGATCCCATCACCAGGGCAGGTAACGGGAAGGCGGCGATATCCCAGACGCCTGCAAATCCAAAGAAATCAACACCCCATTCCAGGACGAGGGAAGCCAGCCATAAACCGTCCAAGGTGGTGAGGCTTTCAATTAAAAAATCTTTATGGCTTATCGTTAAGCGTTCTGTTCCAAAAAATCGGCAAAAGCCATCAGTTCCCAGTTCACTTGACGAAGCATTTCTGGAGCTTCGTCAACCAATCGATCGATTCTGTCTGGATCGAACTTGAAAGTATAGACATTCCGTACTACATGCCTGAAGCCGCGATACTCGTTCAATTTTGGGAAGATATCCCCAGAGATAACTGCCGGACGTACACCAGGAACTTCGTCTGCCATCTGCTTCAATAAAACCTGGTGCCAATTCTCTCCAACAGGCTTTGCCCCATCTATCACTTCTGCCACTAACTCAAAAATCCGCTCCAAACCGGAATAGAGACCATGCAGGTTTAGAGCTACCCCGTCCAGATAGAAATCGTCCCCCGAAGACAAGTAACGCTGCCAGCCCTTCTCAATACGCCGCATCAAGATATCTAATTCTACAAGGCTATCTCGGATACGCATCGCCAGACGCGGCAGATCATTATTCACAGCTCCACCCCTTCGCGTTCAATGGTATCTCGAAGTCTGGGGCGGCAGCTTTCTGGATCTACCAAATCTATTCTAATTTTTGGACTTAGACCTGTTAATGCTGCGACCGCCTCAAAATACCGTGAAGGAGGAATTCCCCAGGCTGCAAGGTCAACATCAGACCAGGCTGTAAACCAATCCTCGTGAGCTAGAGACCCAAAAACGACCACCCGCGCAGCGCCGAACTCGCTCTTCAATAGCCCAGCCGCCTTACGGGCTAACAGGCAGGCTTCGCTGCGGCGATTGCCAATTTCCTTCTTGCGATCTTTATTTCGCTGACGAATCGCCTCCGCCGGCTGGAAAGATCGTCGTTCTTCTGGTGATAACTCCAAGGCTGTCTTTCCCATACTCCTCCGTAGACAGGCGTATGATTCCGTATCCTGCCCAATTAGATTTTATCAGGTTCCACGAATATACCGAGTATGAAGTTTTCATTCCAACACCGAACGCACTTGCTCGATCTTCCCTGATGCAGGCGGCAAGTATGCCTGCCACGCTCGTGTTCAATCAGCGTCTTGCTGCGGTCCCAATCCAGGATACAATAGGTATGCCTGTCACGGTTTTCTCTCCCTTCAGGCGAAAACGGATGGTCACAGCCCCATTTTAGCTCTTGAAATCGCCCGATGGCAGTGTAATCGGTTCCCAGACTGATACACTTTTTACCGCCTCGTTCGGGAAGGATTGCTTAGTGATTGCGAAAAGATGACTGAATTTCTGGAACAGCCACACCCCAGTATCGTTTTCAGCGACGCTGACCAGCATGATTTGCCTATTGAGCATTTTCACCTGGTGATCCTGGTCGAGCCAGATCCTGAAACATACATGGAACTGCCTGCTGACTCTTCCAAGCTAAAGTTCGTGCTAAACCAGATAGATGAAGCGATCGATGCTGAAATCGATCCAGACCGGGAAGGGGATTATGAACCCGGTATCCAATTGGCCGATTCGACCACATTCGTGTGGTTGAATTATTTTGGCAGCGAATATTTCAGTGAAGTTGCAGACACGGTGTGCGTTACGGCGACCTTCACAATGTTCGATTACGACGATCTGGAAAACTTCCGCTATTTCCTGCGCGGCATCGCCGCCGACCATTCGGATTGGCGCATAGCGATCACTGGTGCCATGTTCGAAGACGATGTGATCCGGGTCGCAAACCTGGTTCAAGAGCTGGGTTTTGAAACGACGGTCTTGACGCGGTACTGCCTTTCAAACAAAACCTTTGTCAACCTGGACAACCTGTTTGCCTATCAGGATTGGTTACTACAGCATGGAGGTTTTGAGGCGGATAACTGGCTTGGATTAGGCGATGAGGATGAAGATCTCGATTTCGCAGTAGACGATGATCCTGAAGGCGAGAATGGTGATGATTAAGCTTTCCAGCCCTCCGCCATCGCGATCCGCTTCCCCAACGAAGAATGCGAGAACAGCAGAAACTCCACGCACAACGGCAACCAAAGACGGATGCTCAAGATCGTCCTCGGCCATGTTCTGCTTGGCCAGGCGGCTCATGGCGGAGGCAAAGGCCTGGGATTTGCCGCTCTGCTGAAGCGCATAGCGGTCAGCCAGGCGCTTTCGCCAGCGCGACCAGGCGTTGCCTAAAGGCATCGTAACCAGGCCATACAATCCCATGACCAGGGCAAATAACGGGAAGGCGGTCAGCAACGTCATTCAGGGTATGCGGCGGTTCCAGGTTAGAGGCCGGGGCTTTCGCCGCGATCCGCTTCCGCAGCTGCGGAAGCGGAAGAAATGATCCTCCAAATCGTTCGCATGCATCGGGAATCACAGAAAGAATCTTGATCAATACTTCTCATCATGGCACAGTAGCAGAAGCGCAGAGCGGTATAATGGTCATATTCTGACCAATCGAATCGGATTAATCCAATAGTGTTCCCCTGAAGCGCGAATGAGAGGGAAATGTATAAAACCATGAATCCAGTTACCTCCTCCGTGCTGTTAACCCACCAGACCGCCGCCCGGCGTGCACGGGCCGCTTACCAATGGGACGAAGCCAGCTCCCATTACACCGAGGCTCTGCAATTGCCAGATCTCTCCTCGGCAGATGAGTATGCGCTGAGGGATGGCCGCGCATTTTCCAACCAGCGCCTTGGACAATTCCAGCTTGAATTGGCGGATCTGGAGAAGATGGTCGTTCTTTCGAGTGATGAACCCACCGGGGAGCGTCATCTGAGCGATCTCGTGCGTCAGGCGATTGCACTCAACAACCTGGGCATAATAGAGCAGTCTCGCCTGATCGGAAGACGGA
>DATCIL010000274.1:0-14909 GCA_036507795.1 Anaerolineales bacterium
TGATCGGGCGTAATCGCCTCCCGGATCTCGGCCAGGCGCCGGTCGATAGTGCGCATCTCGTCCACGGCGGCATTGCCGGCTTCGAGGAAGCGCTGGTGGCGGCGCAGCATAAGTCGGCGCGTTTCGCCGAAAAGGGGCACGTCGTCGGGAAGCAGGGCAAGGCTGAGGTCGTCCCAGGCCCGGCCGGCGGCGCGGAATCGCTCGGCGACGCCGCGCAGTGCCGGTTTATTGAGGATGAGGGCGGCTTCGTCCAGGAAGCGGGCGTATACATCGCGCTCGGCCTGGCCGTCCTTGCCGAAGAGATTGATGTCATGAAAGGCTGAGGTAAGGCCGGCGTAGAATTTCTGGCCGGCTGGGAAGACGCGCTCCCAGCCGAGGCGCGCCTTGGGCTTCACGAGCAGGTCGGACCAAAAGCGCAGGGCGGCCAGTCCAAAATTGTTCGGTGTGCCTCGCGGAGGCTTTTCCGTATAGAGGTTGATGCAGTCCCAGATGCCGGCCTGCACAGCCCCTGGGAGCTTCTCCGGCAAGGGAGGATCGAGGGTGAGGAGCTGGAACTTGTCTTTCTTGACGCGGCCGCGGGCGGAAGCCAGCTCGGCGGCGGTAACGGTGAGGGGCAGGCGGGCGCGGTCGGCGATCCAGACCCGGTCGTTTTGCTCGGCGTAGCCGTAAACCAGGATGGGCCACATGAGCCACATGCCGGCGTCAGGTGGGTGAGCGTTGTAGGACAGGCTATAGACGTCGGCCCAGACGATGGCGGGGAGGCCGCTCTCGAGGGTCTCGAGCAGGTTGAGGCGGCCCTGCTCGGGTTTGGCGGTCCTCATGATATTCTGCACCACGCCCAGGCGGGAGAGCATGGTATCGAAGGGGTCAAAGGTGTTGCGGGTGAGGATGCGCGCCATGGGGTCATAGCCCTCGTAGGCGAAGGAGAAGTAGCCCACGACGGCGCCGCCGCTGACACCGAGGAAGAAGGCTTCGGAGTAGGGCTCGCCCGTGTAGGGGTTCGAAACGCCCTGGTAGTCGAGGAAGTTGCGCACGGGGCCCGTCTCCCAGTGCAAGCCGTCGAAATGGTGGTAGTCGTTCAGTACCGGCATGATCTCGTTCCTTTCCAATCTGGATTTCTACCATTATAGAGAAAAGTGGGGGGATTGGGGAAAAGGAGAGATATAGGATGAAGAAAGTTATTAGGCAATGGCGATTGAAGTCAATCGCTTGGGCGATCAGGCAATTGGTGATAAGGTTGAAGAGGAAGTGATAGGGGTCAGGGGATAGAGGATGGGGGCACAAGTTGCGGGCCGCTGTTGGCAGCGGCGATTTTAAGCGCCGGAGCCAACCAAAACCTCTTTAATTTTTTCACTATAGGCAGCGCTTTCAGGGTCGCCCGTCAAAAATTCAATCTTCTCCGGGCTGTCCACCCCCAACCCGAGTTCGACCGCCCTGGCGATTTGCTCTTGTTGGAATATCTTCCCCTGCGATGCTTCCGTCGTGCAGCCATAGTAGCGCAGCAGGGCAACGCCGGCGGCATCAATGGCGACGCGGTCCGTACCGGCTAAGATCACCTCGGGCGAAACCCGCTCGCCCTTATCCGGACCACCTGAAATAAAGGCTTCGACACCATCCAGAACGACCAGCGCAGGTGTGCAGGCGGCGTTTATTTCGGCGATCATGCTGCGCTGGTAAGGGGAGGAATGTAGCTCCTGCATAAAGTCAGCATTCTCTGGCAGATAGCGCTTTGCCACCATGCCCAGGGAATTCTTAAGTGACAAGGTGAAATGTCCGCCGTAGCGGTGAGTCTTGAGACAGCAGGTCTGCACAAGGGCTTCGGCTTCGAGGCAGGGGCGCGCCAAGGGAAAACCCTTGCTCCAATGACTGCCCGGCGGCTGGACCATGACCCAGTCCTCCGGCGCCAGCTCATCCAAGACGACGAGATCAAAACCGAAGTTCTCGGCCAGCTCGAAAACGCCGATCTCCTGCATGACCCGACGGGTATCGCCCATGCCGCTGCGATCACCAACGGTAATTTGCTGCGCACCGAGCGCCTGGAGGGCCATGACGAGGGATGTAAGCACCTCCGCGTGGGTGGAGCCAGGTGTCGGATCGGCGCTGTTGAAATTGGGTTTCAGGAAAACACGTTTCCCCGCCACTGGATTGATCCCCAACAGGTCGATGGCTTTGTGCACGCCTTCAGCCCGATCCCTGGTCTTGACGAAAGCGATGTTCGCGGCGCCATCCGCTGGCGCTGCGGTAGGGGTTGCGGAGGGGATAGTCCGGGCCTCCGCCGGCTTTTGCGCTTCGGGAACGGCTGTGGAGGCCGGTTGCGTGACCCCGAATGGCGTTATTATTTGGGGAGCGTTGGTTGGTGAGAACGTTATCTCGGGATCGATTCCGGCTTTTGAACAGGCTTCCAGGAAGGCAGCCAGCGCAGCCGACCCACCCAAGGCTGCAGCAACGCGCAGAAAGTCTCTGCGATTCAAGTGGCAATCTTGCCAGGCCATTTCGACCTCCTGTCCTGCTATATGGAATAAATCCGCTCAATAGCAGGAGCTGGATTATTCGACCATGGGTATTATACAGCACGTACACATCCGGGATTCGCCTACTCTGACCTAGGGATTCCCCTAGCAGGGATCAGGGAAATCCCGTAGCTGTGCGGGGGAAATCCCCACTAGACCGGGCAAATCTATGGTATTAGAGTTAAAAGGGAGGCATGGCCGAATTAGCCGGATTGGCGAAGGCCAAAGGAAGCATGAAGAAAATGATTCGCGTATTGGTGGTCGATGACCATCCCGTTCTGCGCCGGGGGATAAAAACAATCTTAGAGAAAGCAGAAGATATCGAGGTTGTTGGGGAAGCCGGAGATGGGCGCGCGGCCCTGGAATTGGTTGAAGAGTTGCCGGCAGATGTGTTGCTGCTGGATATTGAAATGCCCCAGATGGACGGCCTGGAGGTCGCGCGGGAAATTAATAAAAACGAGATGCCCATCCGCATCCTGGCTTTGAGCGCCTATGACGATAACGAATATGTTCTTGGTATGCTGGAGTGTGGAGCCGACGGTTATCTGACAAAGGATGAGGCACCGGATCTGCTGGTAAGAGCGGTCCGGCGGGTGGCCAGCGGCGAAGCGGGCTGGCTCAGCCAGCGTGTATATAAGCGGATTTCATCGGCCTAAGGGGAATCTATAGCAGATCAAGGACAACCCGGCATAACGCGGGAAAGTAGATTGGGGAGCAGAAGTATCCCCCCCAGCCCCCCTTGCTAAGGGGGAGAAGAATCCCCCCAGCGACGCTCCGTGCAACGATCTCCGTTGCCGTCGCCGTTCCCCTTGAGAAGGGGGAGAAGACGCTCTCGCAGTGAGATTCACTGCCTCGCGGGGCCTCGGCGGCTGGAGCGTTGTTTCAGCAAGTATAAGTAAATCTTATTTGACTTTTCGGAGTGGATTTGCTATGATATTTTAACTATAAGCTTAAGAAGCGGGAGAGATTCTTAATAAGGCATCACGAACCGGCTATTCACAGCGTCTTGAAGAATGGACCCAAGGAGATCGAATATGGGAGGCTTGGAACCAGCGGATGGATATGGTCGTTGCACCTGTTCAGGGAGTGGGGTATCCGTTGGAGAGCCAGTAACGAAACCGGCCCAAGCCGGTTTTTGCTGTTTTAAACGGAATCATTTTGGAAGTTGTTGATGCCCCGAGGGCAAAAAGGGAGATGAAACATGATTTCCAGACGAGAATTTTTGAAACTGAGCGCCCTCGCCAGCGGCACCCTGTTGCTGCCGCGAGGCGTGAGGCGAGCATTGGCGCAGATACCAGGAGGATCGTTAGCTCCAGGGGATGTGGATAAATTTACCCTGCCGCTAGTCAAGCCTCCGGCTATGCCGGGTAGATTCAACAAAAGGTTAGATAAGTACGATATTGCCGTAAGGCAGTTCAGCCAGAGGATCCTATCGCCTCCCCATCCTGAGAGCACTGTATGGAGCTATGGATCTGCGAAGCATCCCGGTACAGTTGCTGAAGGGGGATCATTCCATTATCCAGCATTCACCATTGCGGCGACGTGGAACAAGCATACGCACGTAATTTGGAGGAATCAGCTGCTCGATGCTGATGGTAATTTCTTACCGCATTTACTGCCGGTAGATCCCACCTTGCATTGGGCCAACCCTCCAGGTGGCATTGCTGGACGAGATAGCCGGCCCGATTTTGCGACCACACCCGGACCTTATACAGGGCCCGTCCCAATCGTCACCCATTTGCATGGCGCCCACACTCGGGAGGACAGCGATGGCTTTGCAGAAGCCTGGTACTTGCCCGCAGCTGGCAACATACCGGCGGGCTTTGCCCGCACGGGCACATTCTGGGATTACTTCAACGCCAAATATCACCACGGATGGGATTATGGCGAGTCAGCCTTCAGGTATCCCAACAACCAGCGAGCTACAACGCTTTGGTACCACGATCATACGCTGGGCATGACCCGGCTCAATGTGTATGCGGGACCAGCCGGCTTCTACCTGATCCGCGGCGGGCCGGACGACGTGGTGCTGGACAGCAGGGACGGGAGCCCCGCCATCCTGCCAGGTCCTGCTCCTGGAGTCGGCGATGATCCTCTCGGCGAATATGGCGAAATCCCTATCGCGATCCAGGACCGCTCCTTCAATGCGGATGGCTCCTTGTTCTATCCGGACACGCGTGAGTTCTTCGACGGTTTCGACGGACCGTTCATTCCGGATTCACCAGTCTCACCGATTTGGAATCCGGAGTTCTTTGGCAATATGATGGTGGTCAACGGCTTTACCTGGCCCTTCCTGGAGGTGGAGCCGCGCCGTTACCGCTTCCGCCTGCTCAACGGCTGCAACTCACGCTTCTTGATCCTCCAGTTCGAACACCCGGGTGTAGAGGTTTGGCAGATCGGCGCCGAGGGCGGCTTCCTGCCCGCACCGGTGCGGCTGAACGATTATCCATACCCCGGCAGCACTGGCGGCGGAGCGACGGTGCTCATCGCGCCAGCCGAACGAGCAGACGTCATCGTAGATTTCGGCGCGGCGGCAGGCACGTCATTCCGGCTGCTCAACGTCGGACCAGACGAGCCCTTCGGCGGCGGCGAAATCGGCGTCGATTTCGACCCAGCTGACCCTGGATCGACCGGGCAGGTAATGGAATTCCGAGTGAGTGGCCCCGTGGTTGACCCAACGACTCCACCACAATTTCTCCAGTTACCTGCGATCACGCCGCTGGGTCCGGAAGGCAATACGCAGTACGTGAGCCTCAATGAAGAGGTCTACGAACCGGCCGACGTCCCATTTGCAGCTTTGCTTGGCCGATTTGACCCCGGTACCGGCGAACCAACGCCGCTGCTATGGAGCGATCCAATCACCGAGAACCCCGCCGTTGGGGAAACGGAAGTTTGGGAGATGAGGAACTTCACAGAAGACGCCCATCCCATTCACATTCACCTGGTGCAATTTGAAGTGGTTGGACGTGAGGCGATCGGCGGCGGTCCCAGCGTGGCGGGCAGCAACGACCCACTGCCGTGGGAAACCGGATTCAAGGACACGGTCACCGCCTTTCCGGGAGAGATTACGCGGGTCAAGGCAAGGTTTGACATCCCCGGCTTCTATGTCTGGCACTGCCATATCGTCGAACACGAGGACAACGAGATGATGCGGCCGTATCACGTTGGCCCGATCCCACCGGATGCGCCAACGCAGTAACCTTTCAGTAAGTGTCGGCCGGGCGATTTCGGCGCCACGCTGAAGAGGAAACAACAAAAGCCGCCGATAGACAATCGGCGGCTTTTGTTATTTTTAACGAGGTGGGCGGAATAGGACTCGAACCTACGACCTCTTCTGTGTAAGAGAAGCGCTCTAACCAACTGAGCTATCCGCCCGATGCAATCGCGGGGATATTAAACCACGAATGGGTGCATCCGGCAAGCGATTGACAACAAGCAACAAGACACGCCATTTCGCGCAATTCGCGCAGATTGTGTGGTCGTCAACTGCATGCTGGACAAGAATGGAACGCGGATTTCGCGGATAAAGCGCGGATGAACGCTGATTTTTTTCATACTGCGCAGATTTGCGGTTTCCACAAGTATAATTTGTGTGGAGGTGGACGATGGATTGGCCGGCTTTCTTTGCGGAGAACGTTTCTCCCGTAATTGCCTTCACCGCAGCCCTCTTCACCGTATGTGGAACCACGATTGGAATTATGCTGGGAGTCGCGGGCGCCCGCCTGATGCAGTCGAAACAACAGCGAACCCAGCGCAAAATGGCGCTGGATGACCCGAAAATGCAATGGGAGCGCAGCAGGCAGCTGTTCGTATCCAGCCAGATCCGCCAGCTGCATGCGCTCATGAAGGAACACCAAGAAAAATTCAGCAGCGACGGTTTTTCCGAGGACGAAATGCGGGCGCACCGCCGCAAGTTCTCGGAGATGGCCCTGAGCATCGACACCGGCTTCGACAAAAAACTCGATAGATTATTTGCGGAATTCGTCAAGAAGGGGGAACCCGGATCTACCGAGATGGCGCATCCAGACAAAATTGAAGCCGTACACCGGCAGATCCAATACCGGCTCTCCGAACTGCAGCGGAAGACGTTTGAGTAGTCAATTGGTCGAATAGTCAATTAGTCATCAGTCGATTAGTGATTAGGCAGTCAGTCATTTGGATTAGAAGACTGGTGGGTGGTAGGTGCCTGCTTTTGGTACCTTTGGAACTTTTGGCACTTTTGGCACCTTTGGAACCTTTGCAGCCTTTGACGCCTTTGCAGCCTTTGCTACCTTTGGCAACTTTGGGACCTTCGCATCTTTTATCAATATTATTTGCAGCTCTCCCTAGAGTATGATAAACTTTGTTTACCAGAACAAATGAAAAGCCGGGTAAACTTGCAAAATCTATCGCATGGCGCAATGTTAAATTGATTAAGCCTCGTACCGAGGGGTCTAATCAGGAGAGTCAATATGTCATATGAGGAGCGCATCCGCAGAGAAAGACCCAATATGTCCAAAAGCTTTGCCAGGCTGGCGGACTTTTTGCTGGATTCCTACGTCGAATCAGCCTTCATGACCGCCAGCGAACTGGCGCACGAGCTCGACCTGGACGCGGCAACGGTCGTGCGCTTCGCCCAACACCTGGGGTACAAAGGTTTTCCCGAGCTGCAGCGTGAGATTCGCGAGCGGGTGATGACGGACCTGCTCGTGCGACCCGTGCAGGCCCAGGACCTGGAATCGGTCCCCGGCGTGGTGACAAACGCCATGGCCGAACTCTCGCTGGCGCTAGAGCAGACTCGCATCTCCCTGGACACCGATGCGGTCGCCGAGCTGGTCGAAAAAATCGGCGCAGCCCGGAGGATTGTAGTCCTGGCGGAAAACCCGGCGCAGGCGGCGGCCTACAACCTGGTGCATTTTCTCGAGCAGGGCGGTTTCCCGATCTATATCGCCCGCTCGGGCATCGCCGATTTGGCCCGCACCATCCACACCGCCACGGCCCAGGACCTGCTTTTGGCAATCGAAATCTCCGGACAGGCCGCCTACATAGCCGGTGCCCTGGAAGAAGCGCGCAAGAAAGAGCTTCCCACCGCCGCAATCCTGGGGGCAGCCTCGCTGGCCTCCGCCCGTGCGGCGGACGTGGTGCTGGCAGCGCGTTCACACCCCTCCCTGGGGGTCGGAATCGTCAGCGTCGAAGCGATTATCTACGCTCTGGCGCAGGCACTGCGGTGGCGCTTTGCAGAGCGCTTCGCCGGCGCAGAGCAGGCCATCTCAGAACTATCTGGTAGAATCCAGCACGCCACCGAATAATCAAGAGCGATTTCCCCACGAAGTTGTCATGAACGCCGCGTACGCCACAAAGTAAGAAACATTATTCGAGCAAAATCAGGAGTACAAAATGCGCATCCTCCGCTATTTGGATTCTAACGGTGAACCACGCTTCGGTTGGGCGCTCGACGACCAGGTTGGACCGATCGAGGGGAACATCTTCGCCGACTTCCGGCGGATGGAAGCCGAGCACGAGCTCAGCCAGGTAAAGCTGCTGGCGCCTGTTTCGCCAAGCAAGATCATCTGCGTTGGCCGCAATTACGCGGCGCATGCCAAGGAGCATGACGCCGAAGTGCCTGAAGTTCCCATGCTGTTCCTGAAGCCCCCCTCTGCCGTTATCGGACCGGAGGACACCATCCTGCTCCCGCCACAATCCCAACGGGTAGAGCACGAGGTCGAGCTATGCGCCGTAATTGGCCGGCGCGGGCGCTGGATCCCTCCAGATGAGGCCTACGATTATCTGCTCGGCTATACCGTTGCCAACGACGTGACGGCGCGCGACCTGCAGTTCCGCGACGGCCAGTGGACGCGCGGCAAGGCATTCGACACCTTCCTCCCCCTGGGTCCGTGGATCGAAACCGATTTCGACCCCTCGGATCGCATGATCACCAGTCACGTCAACGAAGAACTACGCCAGATGGCTTCGACCCGCGACATGATCTTTTCGGTCCGCCAGCTGATCGCCTTCGTCTCCTCAGTGATGACTCTGGAGCCCGGCGACGTGCTGCTCACCGGCACGCCGGCCGGCGTCGGCCCGCTGCTTCCTGGAGACGTGGTCGACGTCCGCGTGGAGGGCATCGGCAGCCTCAAGAACCGGGCGGAGGCCGAACCGGCGCGCTGATCCGCCCTTATGCTATAATCCCCCTGTTTGCAAACGCACTGTAAATCATCATTGCAAGCAAAGTTATGGCTCTAGACGTCCACACCGCGGTGCAAACCGCCACTGTCCTCGCCATCGCCGGCATTATTTTCAGCATCTGGGCCGGCATCCGCTCCATCCGCAAAGCGCGCACGCTTAAGTTCTTCCGTATGCGCCGCGATCGCATGGTCCGCGGCTGGCGCATGCTGTTTTTCGCCTTCGGTTTAGGATTACTGACCTTGTTTTTGAATAACTTCGCGGAGCCGATCGCTTACAGCTACTTCCCGCCGACGGCGACGGCTACCCTGACGCCGACAATCACGCAGACCCCCACGATTACCCTGACACCGACGATCACCCTCACACCTTCGATCACGCTGACGCCTGCCGTTACCGACACGCCGACCATCACGCCCACGCCCAGAGTTCCCCTCGCCATCGAATCCGAATTCGAAAGCGTTGTCACGCCCAATCCCGAAGCAGTTTTCAGCAACCTGGTGTTCACCGAGGGCATCGATCCGGACACTTATGAACCGCTCAGTCCGGGCGAGGTCTTCCAGAACCCGGTCGGGCACCTGTACGCCCTCTTTACCTACGACGGCATGGTCGACGGCTCCCAGTGGACGGCCCTGTGGTACCGCAATGGGGAGCTGGTTCACTACGAGACCCTCCCCTGGGATGGAGGCACGGGCGGCCTGGGATATACCGATTGGGAGGCAGAACCCTCCGATTGGCAGCCCGGCGAATACGAAGTCCAAATCTTCGTGGGTCTAACCTGGAAAGTGTCCGGGACTTTTTCCGTGGAGGGGCAAGCGCCTACGGCGGAACCGACTATGACGCCCACGCCAAGCCGCACGCCCAGCCCAACCCCGACCGATTCTCCCACACCCACCTCAACACGCACGCCCGCCCCTACGCTAACTCCCACCGTAACGCGCACTCCCTTCCCCACGGCGACTTTCGTCACCCCCTCGGCAACCATCACACCCTGGCCAACCGTCACCCCGGTGCCCACCTTCACACGCGCACCAACAGCCACACCAATCACCCCCACCCCAACAATCACGCGCCATCCCTCGCCGACGCCATAGTGGACGGTGGACAGGGGGCGCTAGGGCGATAGGGCGCGGGCGATTTCGGCAGCCACGCGGGCGTTGTTGCGCAATAATGCCAAATTTGCCCGTATGCTCGCTCCGCCGGTAAGCTCGTTTACGCGTTCCAGCAAAAAAGGCGTTACCCCCTGCCCGCGAATTTCCTGAGCATGCATGTCCCGCAGAGCCTGGTCGACCGCCTTTTGAACATCGGCGGCCAGCATGGCTGCTTCCACAGGCGGCGGAACGGTGACCAGGATTGCGCTTTCTAAACCCAGCGCCCAGTGATTCTTGGCGATGGTAACCACCTGCTGTACGCTTTCGACCGCGGCGCTGACATCAAAACCGCTATCGCGCGAATAAAATGCCGGAAATCGCGTGGTCTGGTAGCCAATTACGGGCACGCGGTGCGTTTCCAGGTATTCCAGGGTCGCCGGCAGGTCCAGAATCGCCTTGGCTCCGGCGCAGACCACGATCATGCGGGTGCCGGCCAGCTGGGGGAGGTCGGCGGATACATCCATGGGTGGGTAGCGGTGCACGCCCCCGATACCGCCGGTGGCGAAGACTTTAATTCCCGCCCGGCCGGCTGCCAGCATGGTTCCGGCGACGGTGGTGCCCCCGCTTTGACCCCGGGCGATTGCCGTCGTGAAATCCCGGGCGCTGATTTTTTTGAGGCTTTGTTCCGTCGCCAGGCGGTCCAGCTGGAAAGCATCGATGCCTACGTGAATCCGACCATCCAGGACCGCAATGGTGGCCGGCACACAGCCGGAGTTCCGCACCTCGGCCTCCATGTCCTGGGCGGTGTTAATGTTCTGGGGATACGGCAGTCCGTGAGTAATCACGGCGGATTCCAGAGCGACCAGCGGCAGGCCGGCGGTCAGGGCCTGGCTGACCTCATCCGATAATTCAAAAAAACTGGGTAATCTTTCCATCAGGTTACCAGGTGGTCGTAGAGTTTTTCCAGCGAGAGATCTGGCAGAACGGATCCGGGATAACGCAAGGTGAGCGAAGCGGCGGTAACACCCAGACGCACAGCGTCGTCCAGGGGGATATCGTTCAACAGAGAGAAAATAATCGTCGCCGTGAGCGCATCCCCTGCCCCGGTAGGATCCATGATTTCCATTCGAAACGCCGGAAAATGCCCGGATGTCTCCGAAGTAGCGTAAACCACGCCGAACTCAGCCATCGAGATAATCACGGTTTCTGTGCCCTGCGCGACCAGGTATTTGGCGGCTGCCAGGGCTTGCTGGCGCTTCCCGGCTTCAAAAGGTTGTTCACAGAGAACACTGGCTTCGGCGCTGTTCGGCGTGATGAGATAAAGGCGCGACAGATAGGGTCGCAAGCGCGGCGCCAGCGACGAAGAAGCCGGATCGGCGCAGACCGGCAGCCGGGCTTTCTCTGCCAACGAGATGATCGTACGCAGCGTACTCTTGGGGATATTTGCATCGATAAATATTCCCGAGGCGTCTTTGAACAGGCTGGCGCATTTTCGAATGTATTCTGCAGAGAGGGCAGAAATCACGCGCATATCATCCAGGGCAAACTCCAATTCCCCCTTCTGATCGATGACGCCAAGGTAAGCGCCTGTTGGAAAGTTCGGGCTATGCAACGCGGCATCCACATTCACGCCGGCGGCGCCGACCTGGTCGAGCAGCTGCTGGCCGATCTGGTCTTCACCGACCACGGTGATCAATGTAACCGGCTGGCCCAGGCGGGCGAGGTTGTGGGCCACATTGCGGGCGACGCCGCCAAACGAGGTGCGGATCTGCCCGGGGTTCGAGGTCTTCAGGCGCGGCTCTGACCTGAGCCGGCCAACAATGTCGACCCCTGCTCCGCCGATAACCAGCATTGGGGCCCCAGGATTAGGGGAAAAATCAGCTTCCACCATCTCGGTCTCCCAACCAGTGAAAAACTGCGCGTGACATGTGGATCAGAACGCATCTCAGGCGGTAAGCTTCCGAAGATTCCTCGCCAGCATCGCGTTGGTACAAATCTAAGGCAGCGCGCAACTTGCCGCGATAGGCGTCCGCCAATTTTCGCATCTTGTTCCTGGGCTCACTATCATCATTTTCGAGCTGCTTGAAAGCCTTTAGCGGGACCTCCTTGACGAGAGACACCAGTTCCCGCAGGCGGCTCTCTTCCTGGACGCGATGCATGGCCTCGTCGCTGCCGCGGGCGATGTTTTCGCTGGTAATCCGCCAGGCGTTCTGGTGCCTGGCCGGGATGATCTCATCCGGCGTTACCCATGTCCCAACTCCGATCCAGCGCAGCTCGACGCCTTGACTGCGAGCTTTTTTAGAGAACCTGGAAGTGAAGTCGTAGAACGGGTCGATCATGCGGGTCCGGGGAACGAAAGGCGGCGGCGTTAAAGCTTCCACTGACGGGGTGGCCTCTACGCCGGCTAACTGATTGGCCTCTTCCTGCAATGCGACGTGCTCCTGAACCTGCTCTTCAATTTCCGGAGTATTGATGGCCGCCAAGAACTCGCCCAGCGTGTGTTCTGCGATGAAGTTTCCCAGCTCGGTGCGAATTAAGCTTTCCATGGTCATTGCCCAGTTTTGTGGGGGGTTATCATAGACGAGCGTTTCGACGGCATCTTTTTCAAAGGGATAAGGGTGTTCCAGCGTCGGCTCCTTATTGCCCCGGTAAACACTGAAGACCAGGCGCACGTTCTCCGCTCTAACCTGGATTCCATCCCGCGTTCGACCGAAGACGTTTAGGGACACAACCTGATCCCTCAAATCGATTACGCTGCGCAGGCGATCAAAACCCTCCAGGATTTCGACGCCATCCGCTGGCAGGGCATTGCTCCCATCACGGCGGGTGGCCAGCTGCCTTGCAGGTCTCCTCCTCAGGCGCGCCAGGAATGCTGGCCGGCGCTCAACAGGCTGCTCCTGGCTGCTTACCCTGACGGTCGGGGGGATGATACGCGGGCTGCCATCAATTCTTTCGAACAAGGCGGCATTCTCCAGGTATACTCTGACTAATCCCGGACCTCCAATTAACAGGATAGGAGATTCCTGGTGCTCTTTAGCCACTTTGCCGTCTTTTATCTCGATCAAATCATACTGGGTGGCAAATGCCGTCTGGCGGATAAAGCGGGCGGCCAGCGGCACGTTCTTGAGTTCAAAGATGTCGTCCAGGTAGATCGCGGCAATGCGGTATGCCACCCAGAAAGCCAGGGCGGCGATGACGATATGCTTGAAAACGTCGGCGGCGAAAAGCGCTTGAATCGGATACTCGATGGTATTTCGCAGGGGTTCAGCCCCCAACACGAGCGGGTGAGCGATCCAGGCGATCAGGATCCAAAACAATCCGCCCAGGACGATCAGGCTCCATTTGCGGACCAAGGCGCCGGCGCGCACAGTGACAAACGCCCGATCAACCAAAAACGAGATTATTCGATCCCAAAGTGATCGCGCAAACCGCCTAGAATACATCGCTGCTCCTCAGCGAACCATGAATCCTTGGCGAAGGATGGCCCTTCCCTGGCTTCATCACGTCTTTATGCACCTTGTCCCCTTACCCTGGCGATCATTTCCGCCACTGCATTTTCCTCATTTTCCAGGAAGCGATGCAGCTGGGTGTCCCGGATGATTAGATCCTGGGTCCCTTCCAGGAGCAATCTCAGCATCTCATCTAATGCCGGCGTCACTCGCCGGTCGTAGATGCAGCGGCCTTGAGCGTCCAGGAGATTTTCCTCCATGAGATGCTTTACCTGGGCTGCATATTCTTTAAGGGCGATTTCTTTCCCCTGGTGAATGGCATAGCCGCGCCGGCGCTCTACATAATCTCGCTCGCGTTGTGCTCTTTGCAACCAGGTAGACAGCCACTGCTGCACCAGCTGGTTTTCAATTGCCGGAGGGAACTGCAGGTTGTTGATGGAGGCAGCAAACACGTGGATGCCCGTTTCTGACAGGATCCTATATTCCCGGCTCGTCTGCAACACTCTTGTCAGGCGTCCCACAGCATCCAGTTCCTCTACCTTCGGCGCGGTCAGGCGAGCTCTGACCAGGCGCTTGATGATTTCCAGACCGGTTTCGCCCCGTCTGGCCCAGGTGGTTGCAAGACCAGCCTCGCCCACCTCGATAACCCCTTTCTTCTCGCCCGTATCAGCATCAAACAATTCGTTCAACGTGAATTTACCCAGATATTCACGCCATAAATCGACCGCGAGGTAAGCAGGAAGCTCATACCAGCGTACGTGGCTGAGCTCTTCGGGAACGACCCCTTCCCGGGTAATACCCAGCCGGATGGCTTCTGCATCGTACCCGAAGTGCGTGTAACCCTGACCTTTTTCTCCCCTGAGCTTGAATACAGACAAAATTTTGGGGACCACTTCGACGCCGTCGCGGGTCCAGGCACTGGTTTGCATTCTCCTGGCCTGGCGCCTTTGATATTCTTCCTCTGTTTCACCTTCTTCATGGGATGAAAACGGATTTTCATCCCCAAGCGGGCCCAACGGCGGTCGCGGCCGGACCTGGCGGTGCAGATCAATTGCCTCCCGGTGGACGAACTCCCTAGGCGAGGTAAAAAACACCCCTGGACCAATTGGCCGGGTAAAGGCGGTTTTGCTGCGCAGCATTGCTGCGCTGGCAGAATCGAGCAAAATTACTCCGGGACCGCTTTTTTGAGATTCCCCCGGTCGCTCTTTGATCTTTCCGTTTTCAATACGGATGGCCGGTCCATGCGAGCCCATCAGATAATGGAACAAACGATTTGCAGCTTGCAGCCGTTCTGAGAGGCTCTTCAAGGGCAAGACGAATTGGGCGAAAAATGCCAACCAGAACAACAAGCCGAGGGCACCCAACACCAGGAAGTCAAAAGCAACCACAATCGCGCTCCGGATCGCTTTCCCGGAGACGCCCTGGCTCTCCCCGGTCAGAAGTCCAAACCCCGCTCGGATGACTTCGCCAATTGGCGCCGTTCCCGGGGATTCGTATATCCCAACTTCGGCGGGAAGGGACGATTTAACGGCACTCATGACCTGCAGCCCACGCTCCCCGCCAGCTGCAAAGACGTAAAAGCTGGCCGGCTGCCCCGGCTGCGGCTCAACCGGCTCAACGGCAACATCCAGGATTTCCCCGTCCACCGCGCTGGCGCCGGCGATGACCGGATTGGCAGGATTGATCACATAAGCGAC
>DATCIL010000275.1:0-24944 GCA_036507795.1 Anaerolineales bacterium
TCTGGTCCTTCCGTGGCTTCCATTTGGGTGGCTTCCGGGGATGGCCTGGAAGATTCGGTCCCCTCAGGCCCGCAGGCAGCCAATCCCAGACTGAATATGATCAGGAGATAGATCAACCATAAACTTTTTCTCATTTCTTCCTCCTCTCTTGTTCTATGTGTACGGCGAGCAGCTGGCCCGTTTTGATCTCCACCCTGGCGATTTCTTGTGTGGTCTCGTTGGAGATTCCGAGCGTGCTGCCAAATTCCAGCGTCGCATCCTGCAAGGACCATCGTAGCCCCTCTGTGCTGACTCCGGTGACAGTCCGGGTTAAGGGGATCAATGAAACGATATCACCGGTTTGGGCCCGGAGGGTCAATGGGCTGCCCGGGCGAATCAGCAGGGCAAAATTGGAACCATCGGCGACCTTCAACTGGGCAGGCTGCCACTCCGGGCGTGAAAGCAAGAGCAGGTTGGCCAGAGTCTGGTCCAACCGCCCGCCCAGGATGCCGAGCAAGAGGATCTCCTCGGCGTTGTGGTCTACCGCGAAGCGCAGCGCCAGTTCCAGATCGGTTTCATCTTTGTCCCGCGGATAGAGGATGAGTTGGGTGCCCAGGCGAGAAAGGTTCTCCCGCACCTCTTTCGTGATCGAATCCAGGTCTCCAATCAGGACATCGGGCGTCAGGCCCAATGCTTGGCAGTGATGGGCGCCGCCATCCGCGGCGATAATGAGATCCTCAGAACGCAGCTCGGTAAGTAGATTCGCCGGGCGCGTTAGATTTCCGTTTGCAAAGATGACCGCGCGCAAGTAAAAACCCTCCTCTGCCGGTGAGGAGGGTCTTGTCTTTTTGAAAGTGTTGCGCTATTCCTCCGCCGGCATTATCCGGATCAGGTCTGCGGGTCGAGGGCTTGCGGCCCTCCTCTCAGCCTGGCAACACCAGACTCCCCGTGCAGTTTGTTGTTTCTTATTTGAGTATAAGGTGAGGCGCAACAGTTGTCAAGAGTTTATCGAATACGCCGTTTCCACTCGTCTTTGATCTGCAAGTTTTCCGGACTTTCTCCGGAGTTCAGCGCAAGGAAATCCGCCACCAGGCGATTAAATTTGCTGGGTTCGTCGAGCATGGGGAAGTGCCCGGAGCCGTCAAAGACAATCTGGTGGACATGCCCCGGCATGACGGTAATATTTTCTGCCAGGGCCAGGTCAATGGTTGGATCGTTCTGTCCATACACCCACACGCAGGGGGCGCGCACGCTCCGAGCCAGATCGACCAGATCCAGATTTTTCAGCTGCTCGAGTGAAATTTGAACAGCCCGCAGGTCGCTCTTAACGGCCTCGCCTCGGGCGGTTTCGGGGGCCGGCGAGCCATTTAACAGCCAGCTCGCCAGACCGGTGGGGGTCAACGCCTCAAGACGAGCGTTACTCCAGTCGTTCTCCAGGGGAAATCCAATCGCCATGAGGCGATCTACCGAATCCGGATTTTGAGCGGCGTACATCATAACGACGATGGCTCCCAAACCATGGCCGACCAGCGCCGTTCTGGCAATGCCAATTTTCTTTAGAAAGCCATCCAGCAGATCTACCTGCTTAACCAGAGAATAGCGATGGGGAACTTTTGCCGAATCGCCGAAGCCCCACAAATCGATGGCGTAGGCACGGAACAAGTGTGAGGCCGCCTGCATACTGGGAATCCAATAACGCCATGAACCGACCCAGCCATGCAAAAAGATCAATGGCCGGCCCCGTCCAAGAACTTCATAATGGACAATTTCGTCCCCAAGAATAATGGCGCTAATCTCTCGAAAACCTCGTCAGAATTTCATTTACCTGCCGGGTCAACTGGTCGGGGGAGAATGGCTTCAGGATATACTCATCCGCGCCCGCTTCTATCCCGGCCTTGACTTCAGCCTCTTGACCCTTGGCGGATAGAAAGGCAACCGGGATGTGCTGGGTGGTGGCCTCATTTTTAATGCGTTCACAGGCTTCGTATCCGGTCATGCGCGGCATGCGCACGTCCAGCAGCACCAGATCCGGAATTTCTTCAATGACCTTAAAATAGGCTTCCTCGCCGTTATTGACCGCGATGACTTCATGGCCGGCGAATTTTAGCGTGAACAAAATAAGTTCTCGAATGTCCCGTTCATCCTCTGCGATCAGAATCTTTGCCATAGGTTTGCCTCTCCTTGTCAATAAAGTGGACGTGGGAGTTTGCACGCCTGCAATCGCCCGGACCCACTTAAGGTGATGATGCTTTCGGATTGTATAGCGGCAGCGTGAAAGAGAAGGTGCTCCCTTTCCCAGGTATTCCGGCGCTCTCCAACCAAATTCTTCCCTGATGCATGCCGACCAGGTGCTGGACGATAGAGAGCCCCAGCCCGGTGCCGGCTGTCTCCAACACCAGCGGATTCTCTCCTCGGAAGAATCTCTCGAAGACGTGTTCCTGTTCTTCCGCAGGGATACCAACGCCGCTGTCGATTACGTCCACCTGAATTTCATTCCGAAGATGCAGCGCGCGCAAGGTAATTTGGCCCGACTCAGGCGTATACTGGTATGCGTTATCCAGCAGGCTGGCGAGGATTTGCCTCACGCGGTCCGGATCGGCATAAACCCGCGGGATATCCCCGTTGATCTGGTTGATGAACTCTATTGGCTTCTCGTCTTTTTTTGAACGCTGCTGAATCTCACTCAAGGTTTGGTCTGCAATACTGCCTAACTCCAAGGGCTGCAAGGCCAATACAATTCGATTTGCCTCGATCCGTGAGATATCTAATAAGTCGTTCACAAGGACAGCCAGCCGCTGGCTATTCTCCTGGACGATCTGCAGGAAGTTGACCTGTTGTTCGTTCAGCCCTCCGGCTGCTCCCATCAATAATAAGTCCACATACCCCTTTATCGATGTCATCGGTGTCCTTAATTCGTGACTTACGGTCGCCACAAATTCCGTCTTTAGCCGGTCTACTTCAACCTGGTGGGTAATGTCATGGAATATGGACACTGTTCCAAAAAACTCATGCTGGATAAACACCGGCGCTAACTGTACAGCAACAACCCGACCGCCCTCAAGGTTAATCCGCTCCCCGTAAGACTCGCCAGCATGGTAACTGAGCGGATCGCTCGACCAGGCTTGAATGGTGCGCATCCAGCTACGAGTCGCCCGACCGAACAGGCCAGTGAAATGATCGAGCGATCTGCCGACTACCCTGGTGCGATTGAGATCCAGGATTTTTTCAGCGGAAGCGTTGAAGAGGGTGATCTGGTTGGTTGCATCCGTTACGAGCACGCCCTCGGCCATGGATTCCAGGATTGCCCGCGAGCGGTTGGCTTCGATTTCCTGGCTGCGCAGAAGGTTGCCAAGATCCTCCGCCTGATCGCGAATTAGGCTGTAGAGTTCTGCGTTGTTCAGGGTTACGGCGATTTGATGGCCGGTTGCTGAGACCAGTTCGAGCTGATCCTCGGAGAAATGCGCGGCCTGGGAATGAAAGAGGAGCAAGACTCCGACCAACTCTTCCCCTGCAACGAGAGGAATCCCCATGGCGCTCCGGTAGGGCCAATCGGACCAGGCAAGATGACTGCAGCGGTAATCTTCACGGCAATCGTCAACCAGGACTGGCTTGCGGTGTTCAAGCACCCATACCGCTAAGCCGCCGGCATCATCTCCTTTGAATGTGGGAACGTCACGATGGAACCCATTGGCGTTAAGGTGGGCCACCTGGCGAAACTCGGTTTCAACCGCGCCTCTTACCAGGCAGCTGATTTCTTCCGCCTGGGCCACTTCGTTCAGCACCTTCAGTGTCCGGTTAAGCACCTGTTCCAGGTCGAGACTTGCGGAAAGCTCGGTGATAATTTGCAGCAGGGTGGCTGTGCGCTGGTGTTCCCGAGCCAGTTGCGCAGTACGCTCCTCTACTCTTCTTTCAAAGTCCTCGGTAATTCGCCGAGTTTCCGCAAATATGCGGGCGCTTTCGATTGCAGTAGCAGCCTGACCGGCAATGATGGACAGGAAGTCAAGATCATCCCGGTCAAAGGAGGCGCCATCCGGCTTGTTTGCAGCCTGCAGGTAGCCCAGTTTTTTATGCGAAGCGATCAGCGGAACGAGCACCGTTTCTCGAATACCTGCAGCGATGGCATGGTCAGCCAACCCAAGAGCTTGCAGCCGGGGATCTTCAGCTGCCTCGTGCGCATGAACCGGTTCCGGTTCAGACCACACTTTCTCTGCGGGACTCCCTTCCAGAAAGCTGGTTTGGTAAAGGTCCACAAACTCGTCTGGCAGCCCCAAAAACGGCAGCTGGCCCTGCAATAATCTTCGGCTCTCGTCGAAGAGCAGGAAGCCAAGGATTTCGAGCTCCATGAGCGGATTAATAGCCTGTACCAGGCGCGTGATTAGGTTTTCCTGATCAGCGTAGGTATTTCCCAGGGCTGCCAGATGAGCCAGTCCGGCCAATTCTTTGGCCCGGCGCTGCTTCTGCCTGGTCAGAAGCGCATTGTGCAATGCGATGGCGGCCAGACTGCCGACATATTCAAGCAAATCGCGATCGGCTGTGGTGAAGGCATTGGATGATATCGAGCGCAGTTCGATCGTTCCGACCCGTTCACCAGCCAACAAAAGCGGCGTGCCCAAATAAGAGCGGAGTGAGCTTCTTGGATGTTCGGCATCCTGGTGAAGCGCCTGGAATTTCTCCACATCCGGAATCAGCAGCGGAGCTGCCTGCATGACCAGGTAGCCGGAGTATCCATTATCGAGCGAATATCGTTCCTTGGCCTCTTCAGCATGGCGGCGCACATCCGGAGAACCGGAAAGGCGGTACGCTACGAAACGATCTTCTTTGGCATTCCAAATGGCTATCTCGGCAAAATCTGTGGGGATCAACTGCTCTATGCTTTCCAGGAGGATCTCAATCACCGCGTTTAAGTCAAGATTGGCGGCGAGAGCCTCGTTCATCTGCGCGAGTACTTCGAAATGTGCCCTCCAGGGCAGGGTTGTCGTTCCTGCTTCACCCGCAATTGCAGCGGCCTGGTCGGAAGCGTTCGCCGGCAACAGAACGCGCTGCAGGGTAACGACCATCGCAGAGGCTGAGCTGGTGTGAATGCTATACGAGAAACCCTGAACCAGTTGCCCGTTGAGGGAGAAGTGCGCCTGGCCCTCCTGGGCGCACAGACCCAGGAAGGTTTCGCCGGGAGCGGTCCGGCGAACGAGGTTTTCCAGGTGGATGTCGCTTTCATTCAATCCGAACCATTCTTGCGCTAACGAGTTTGAATAGCCGACTCTGCCACCCTGCTCAACCAGCAGGATTGCGCTATTATGGGATGGGAGTCCCGACGAAAAGTTGAGGAGTTGCATCTCCTGGTTTTTTGGCAGCAGGCGCGGGGCAACATTGGCCAGCAGGCGGGCCAAGAAAAAGAAGCTGGAACCCAGGATAAGCAGGGTAATTCCTAAATCCTGCATCTTATGCAGAGATGACTCTGGACGGATCACGCCGCCGCGCCTCAGCAGCGAATTCCGTGATCTCCCGGATATCGGTGAATTGGCCCTCAGATGCAGGGAGAGTCCCAATTGCCAAGGTCATGAGCGGTATCTTTTTCGTCTCCTCTCCACCTTCCGGCAACTGGATGAAACCCTTCTCACGATCGATGAAGTTGTAGTGAGTCGGGATTTCCTGGTCAAACCGGCTTTTCAACCGCTCACGGATCCCTGGAGCAGCCTCCTCGGTCGTGATAATAATGAAGTTGTCTGCACCTGCGTGGCCGATAAAGTCACCAACGGTGCCAGCTTGATCGACGATCTCTGCCAGCAGCATGCCTGTAAACTTCACTACATCGTCGCCGGCTACAAATCCATAGACCTCCTTAAAAGGCTCAAAATGGTTTAAACGGATATCGATAAACGCCCAATTTCGCTTCTGAATAATTTTCCGCAGCTGTTCTTCGATCAGCCTCCCCGAGGGAAGCCCTGAACGGGGATCCGTCAGGCTCTCTCGCTCAGCCCTTGCAATGGCGTTTTGCACCCTCAGCTTGAGCTCCTCGATATCAAAAGGCTTGGTGATATAGTCATCAGCGCCTAATTCAAGTCCCTGGAGTTTGTCGCTGCGCTCATCCTTCTGAGTTAAGAAGATGATCGGAATATGGCTGGTGCGGGTGTTTGTGCGCAACCTGCGGCATACCTCGTAGCCATCGAGGTCAGGAAGCATGATATCCAAGACGATGAGATGGGGCATCTTTTTTCGCGTCTTTTCCAGGGCATCCGAGCCTCGCGGAGCGATGTCAATCGCGTAACCAAGACCCGTGAAATAAATTTGCAGCATGTTCGAGATGTCGAAATCATCCTCTACGATCAACAATCTGGCTTTTCCCATTGCAGCCTCCAGCAATAATTATTAAGCGACCAATCCGTTGTGTAGTCAAGGTCATTATTAGCCCTGCATAATTTCAACACTAAGGACACTAAGTAACCCACAAAGGGCTCAAAGCAAGAAAGAAATAATCAGTGCCCTTTGTGTACTTAGTGTTAAAAAATTGACACTCGTTCATTGGGTCCTGATCTGTTACATCGCGACTTACTTTTTTTGCCTTTCTGCCGAATCCTATCAATCTGCTCTTCGCTGAGCGGCCTCTCAAAGGAGCGAAATCCGCTCAGTTTAAAACCATGCCTTTCGGCGATGGCAGTAATTTCTTCTACGCGGGATCGGGCGATGTTTTTGCCTAGCGTGTAATCCTCGAACCGGCCCTCCAGGGTCAGAGCCATGGTTTCAGCCATGCAGGCAAAAGCTTTTCCGGACGGCAGACCGAAGTCGAATCCAAAATCCACCTCGCCGGGGACTTCGACCATGCCGCCGTCAATTACCAATACGTCATCTCGCAGCCTGCCAACCCGGTCCGAGACGTCCCTCGGCCGGGCAACATCGCAGATCACGCTGCCGGGCTGCAAGTTTTCTGAATTGATGATGGCACCGGAGGCGCTGGTCACGGTTAAGATCAGCTGCGCTTCTTTCAAGCTATCCGCCGAGGTGCTGGTAAACACTCTCAGACCGGGGAACTCTCCCTGTAATTTCAAGCGTAAATCTGCAAGCGCCTCCGCACGGCGTCCGACGAGATAGAGCTCGGCTACATCTTCTGCGATAAGTTCTGCGCAGGATCTGCCGATGGCTCCGGTCGCGCCGACTACTGCTGCGGTTGCCGACCTGAGGGGGATGTCCATGAGCAGCGCCGCTCTCCGCAGCGCCTGCACCGCTACCGAGACGGTATATGCATCGCCCGTGGTAACGGGGATATCCAGGGCTTTCGCAATGGTTATCCCGCCGTCCCCAACCACAGATGTAAAGGCGCCCAGTCCGAGCATTTGCGCCCCCAGGCGTTCGGCCATCTGGCCCGTCTGAATGATCTTGCGATAAGCCTTTTTTAGAGTCAGGCTCAACATGCGGTCGGGCGTCAGCGGGCAGGCAATAAACCAGCCATGGATCTTCTTGCCGGTCGCCGCAGAGGTGATCCCCTGGATCTCGGAAATATAGACAGGTGGGAAGTAGGTGGAGAGAAAAGAAATCTGCCGCTCGTTAAGCAGGCGGCCAAGTAAGGGAAACTTGCGGCTCACGTCCCGTTTTGGCTCGATTGGGTGGATGATGAAGGCAAAACGATCCATGCTTACCACGTCTCCCAGATCTTTTCCTCGAGGCGGGGATACAGGCGAGCGTGCCGGTGGGCATTCATTAAGTTGTGATGGTCACTCTCTTCAAAATGGATATCGCGGTCGATAACGCGCCGTTCTGGCGAAGCGAAGAGCACTGTATCTGATTCAATGGTGCGGGCCGGAAAGATAACCATGCCCGATCCTATGCGGCAGTTGTGACCGACGCAACCTCCCAGCACCGGGCGATGGGCAGGATCCAATTGCCCCTCGCCGTTCAGCGCCCGGATGGGGGTCGGCAGCAGATTGAAATCGGTAAAGGTGGTGCCTGCTCCGATGAAAGTGTTCCGGCCGATCACGCACATTTGCAGACAGGTATTCTGCGCCACCATACTATTATCCATTACCGTGGTCATAAACACAGACGCTCGAAATGGCAGGAACGCCCCGTCTCCAATTACCGAAAGCATCAGCTGAGAGTCTTGAGAGATATTTACGTTATCCCCGATAAGACAGTTCTCGATCACGGCGCCAGCATTGATGGTGACATTGTCGCCGATAATTGTCGGTCCATGAATAATGGCTGTGGGATCGATAACACAATCCCGGCCAATCTTAACCAGCTGCGAACATTCCAGGACCTGCTTGCCTTCGTACAATGCCTTCGCCAGGATTTGTAGCTTGAATAGCGGATCGCGCTCCAGGCGCGCCTCGAAGCGTGCTCCCCGCTTAAACACACCGAAGATGATGTCCGCGACGAAGACATGCACCCAGGAATCGATGGCGATGAAGCTGCGTAAAGGTACCTGGAAAACGAGGTCACCATTCTGGGCTGCCATGTAGTGGGGGACGTGATAGTAGCCGATCTCCCGCGCTCCCATACCAATGACGAGAGCATCCGCCGCCCGTTCCGGTCCGTTTGGATAGTACCAGAGGTCGGCCAGGTATAGATCGCCAGAGGGCGTATAAGAACTCGAGAGCGGCAAGGCATGCTCTCGAAATGCCGGATCGTCAACGGAGAACGCAGCCCGGCAGGCCCTGCCCCGCCTGGTAGCCTCTGAGATGAAAGCTTTGATGTAGTGTTCATCAAAATAAAGGTTATCCCGGTAAACCAGGCATGTCTCATGGGTGGAAGGCAAAGGCTCATCCGGAGCAAGTTCGATTTCGCCGTCCGTATAGGGCGCCAGGACGTCCCGCTGCGCTAACCACAGCGGCTTATTCTCGATTCGCAGGTCCCGAGCGCGTTCATTGAATGGGTGAACGTAATCAGGGGCTTGAAGGATAACTTTCCGCATAGCGTTCTTGGACTGAATTGTTGATCGGTAGGCGACCCGTGTCAAGAAAATTTTTCAAGGTCTCCTTAAATAAACGCGGCTCATCGAGCATGATGAAGTGACCCACGTTTTTGAATCTGGCCACTTCGGCCTGTCTCACTCCGGCCTGTAAGGGCTGCCACTGCCTGGGGCTGACGATTACGTCCCGATCCCCATACATTCCCAGCACCGGGATATCGAGTTCTCTTAGAGCGGGACGCAGGTCTGTTTGGCGGAGGGAAGCGATGCTGAGCAGAAACGATGCAAGCGTGGTCCTCGAGATATCCTCATTGATCATGGCCGGCCAGCGCCTGTCCCTTGTGATCATCGGAGCGGCCACTCGGATGCCTGATTTCAGGAGAGGCATGAGGTTGTGCACGAGGAAAGCAATTGGATGATAACCCGCCAGCTTCAGGGTCAATGCCAGCGATGAGCCATGGACCGGTGAGCCGATTACCACAACCTTACTCGCCCGGTGCGGATATTTGATCGCCACTGAAAGGCTTACCGTCCCGCCCATGCTGTGACCTACCAGCGGCGCCTGGCATATACCCAGCCGTTCCATGAATTGATCGACCAGATCCACGAAATCCGTGATTCCATATGAATCCCGGGTTTTGCCGGATTCGCCAAACCCCCAGAAATCCAGGGCGTAGGTGCGATAATGGCGACCGAGATGCGTCATGGTTTCTTGCCATAAGCCCCATGAGCCTAGCCAGCCATGCAGCAGGATCACCGGATGGCCTCTGCCGAAAACTTCGTAATGCACGCTGCCCTGATCGGTGGTTATCGAAGACATAGTTCCTTACCGCGGCGCTAATTATTTACCGATTCCTGCAAATCCATCTCCTCCAGGATGCTGAAGAGCAGTTGGAGCAGCACGCTCTTAACGCTCTCCTTGTCTGTGGCGACGCAGTTGACTAATCTGACTGCCGGATCGAGCCGCAGGGCGATGCGCATGTCCTGGATCTCCCAGGCATCCTCGCAGTCCTGTTTATTGGCAGCAACTACGTAAGGTGTGGGTGCGTACGCCCGGAACGTTTCCAAAATCCGGCGAGCTTCCCGGAAGGTCTCCGGTCTGGTGCTGTCCACCATCACGATAAAACCAAGCATGCCCTCAGAAAGGATCTCCCACATGAAATCGAACCGCTTCTGGCCCGGAGTGCCGAATAAATAAAGCACCAGATCCTCGTCAACGGTGATTCGACCGAAATCCATCGCCACGGTTGTGCTCTCCTTGATCTTTTCGATTTCAGAAGAGATTTTGCGCTCGGTGGCGACTATATCAATTTCGCTGACCGAATTGATGAATTCGGTTTTGCCAGCGTTGAAGGGTCCTGTAACCACCATCTTGACACTTTGCATGAGGCAAGTTCCTTGATCGTTCCTAAAGTGACCGTATTCTTCCGATGATCCGGTTGAGCAGCGATTTTCGTTCCTCTTTGCTTCCCGTTATGGTTGACACCGGGAGACGACCAGGCTTCGCAGCGGGTTGGGGAGCGCCATCCGGGCGAACGATTTCTACCAGGCCAGCTTGCAAGAGTCCATAGACGATGCGCCTGATTTCAAAATCATTCATCTTTGTCGCCCGCCCGATTTGCCGCATGGTGTTTTTGGGATTGACAAAGGAAACTACGCGCCATTCTTCAACGTTCAGATTGACCTTACGAAGGTTCGTTCCGGGTCTCTCAGTGAATTTTAGCGCCATGTCAAGGCTAGGGATCTCGTCCTGCAGCTGTTGTCTCTCGTGGATCCGCCGGGTCCCTTCGATGATCAGGTTTTCAAGATTGACCCTCACAGCAATCTTGCCGGCAGGTGGTGCCAGGCCATTTTCAAATCGAAAGAAACCATCCGCCCACGTGAGAAGACTGGTCACCACCTCATAGTAATGGTGCTGAACGCTGCTCAGGATGTCTTGCTGGCTTAAATAATTGGCGTTAATCAGCAGCAACCCCAGCTCCTTGTCAGGCACATTCCCGGCATTTTCTCTAACAATGCGCTGTTGGCGTGCATTGAGCTTATTTGCCCGGTATAGAACGGATACCAGGCTGTTATCTTCCTGACCGGCCTGCGCGTAAGCCAGCTTGCCTTCTCGGAAAACTATGCGAGCCGCGCCGTTTGGTCCCTCCAAAACAAGTGTGCCCGTTTTCCGCGCAAGGTTTACCAGGTTTAATAATTGGGTAATTGTAAAATCGCGAAGGTTGCCCTTTAATGCCATGCAGGCCTCAAGTTATTCATCTACCAAAATTGCTCCTAAAATCGCGCTTCCTTGACATGCATTTGCCTACCGTTTATAATCCTCACGCTGTAATCCTCGGTAGCTCAATTGGCAGAGCGGGCGGCTGTTAACCGCTAGGTTCCAGGTTCGAGTCCTGGCCGAGGAGCCTTCGACAAAATATTTAGGGGTATTGGTAGCGTCTGCCGCACACCAATACCCCTGATTTTATCCTGAGCTGGTGAATGTTAAAGTAACAAATACGTAAGGACGCATGCCGATACGCATGCGTCCTTGCTTATTTAACAATTCTGCAAATCTCCAACTTCCCCCAATTCAATAGAAGTTATGGAAGATTGGATAAATTTCTAAGATTCTTCGGATTTCTTCGGTTTGTCGGTGGATTCCGTCACCGACGCCTGGCTCTCGCTGCCCTCTGACTTTGCGCCGCCATTTGAGCGGTTCATGCCAGATGCAGAGCGATTATCCGTTGCATAAAAGCCCGAGCCCTTAAAGACAATACCAACCGGCGTATACACTTTCCGCAACGTCTTTTTGGAACACTCCGGGCAGCGAGTAAGTGGAGGATCCGCAAATTTTTGGTGCTTTTCAAAGCGCACCCCGCAATTTTCGCACTGATAAGTATAGATTGGCATACCTGACCTCGGACCTCGCAGGTTATTACTATTCGACAATCGGTTATTATATCGCGCGCATAGTTACTTCGCAAGGATTTTTGGTTTCTAAGAAGTATTTCTAACAAATCTATAACGCGGGAGTAGGGCTCGGCGTCGCGGGAGCAGGCGACGGCGTCAGGGCGAGCAAACTTGCCCGAACAGCTGTTGCCCAGTCGGCGGGCACCGCTTCTTCAGGCAATGCCAGCAATGCTTCCCAATCCTTGATCGCCGCTGCCAGATTGCCGGCTCCGGCATAGATTGTCGCACGCCAATAATAAATCTGGGCGAGGTCTTCATCAGTTCCGGCCAGATCCTGGCTGCCGGTGATTTGCCTGATCGCATCGCTGGTCCGGCCCGCCAGCCAAAGGGCGCGACCCATGCCCAGGCTCGCCGCGAACGATTCCGGATTAAGGCGGCGCGCTTCAAAGAAATCGTTGACGGCAGATTGGCCCTCTCCCATTTCCAGGAAAGTATGGCCGCGGTAAAAATAGGCGTCAGCCAGTTCTTCATCCAGTTCAATAGCCTTATTCAACCTTTCTAGGGCTTCTCCCAATTTGCCGCTCTCGTACAGCGCTCTTCCCAATAAGCCCCAGGCCGGCGCGTCC
This sequence comes from Anaerolineales bacterium, assembly GCA_036507795.1. Lineage (GTDB taxonomy): Bacteria > Chloroflexota > Anaerolineae > Anaerolineales > UBA4823 > DASQQR01. Next base: position 12,400 of record DATCIL010000275.1, read on the forward strand.
TTTTTCTCAAAAAGCAAGTAGGTTTCGAGGAGTTCTATGGCTTCTCCGGCATCTCCCATGGCGATATTCGCTCTTCCAAGGGTCAGATAGGCCGGCAGCAGGGTGAGGTCGAGTTCATGAGCCAGTTGGGCATTCTGCAATGCCGCCTCGTAATCCCCGGCTTCGAGATGCAGCTGGGCAAGATAAAGGAATAGCAGCGGGGAGCTGGGCTTTAATTCGCCATACAATTCCAGATCGTGGCGGGCAGCATCTAGATCGCCTTGATCCAGGAAATTGACGGCCCGTTCGAGGTAAGCTTCTGCCAGAAGGGGATCGAAATCGAGAGCCTTCGATAAATCCTCTGCGGGTTCGATTTGCGGGTTTATCTGCGAGTTGGCGCGGGCACGACCTAAATAGGCTGGCGCAAATCCCGGATTGGTATTGACGGCCCGATCGTAAGCTTCTAACGCCTTTTCAAACTCGCCCATCAGCCGGTAGGCCTCGCCAACATAATAATGTGTATCGGCAGCCTGGGGCTCAATGTCCGCGGCCTGCTGCATGAATAGAAGCATGGAGGGTAGATCGCCTGCGTGTAAGGCGCGCAGGCCGGCGCGGTAGGCCTCGCTGATCGGGTGCGGGGTTTCTACATAAACAGGAGTGGGTGTGTAAGTTGCTTCCAGCTGCATCCACAGGGGCACAGGACCGACGAAAGTGGGCGTCGGGGTCAAGTGCCAGGGGGTATTTGTAGGAAGCAGGGTGGCGGTTGGCCTGGGAGTGCTGAGACTTGGCGCAATCGCAGGGCGGACGGCGCGCCCTCCAGACCGGTTGGGAGGGCCGATGATCCCCAGGAGCAGCAGTCCGAAAAGTAAAAAACCCGCGCCGAAAAAACCCCGGGTCCGCCAGGACGCCTGGGAAAAATAGGAAAACAAACGCTTCATCATCGATTTGGCAAGAGCAATCGCTGGCTGCCCTGTTCGGACCACTGGCGGAGGTTTGAGATCCTGCGGAGGTGGCAGGCCTTCAATTGAGAGCAGGCCGCGCTGGGCGCTTTTATTACCCGGATCCAGCTGCAAGACTCTTTTAAGACAATAGCGCCTTTCTTTGGGCGTATCTACCAAAGAGCTCATCCACAGCCAGTATTCTGGGTTAGATTGGTCGGCGCGCAAGAGACGGACTAGGATGTCGCGGGCCCGCTGGCGCTGGCCGTTAGCAATGGCCTCAATGGCTTCTTTACGCAGCTCTTCTTCAGACATGTCTTCCTCTGAAGCGAGTTTAGCACACCAGCATTGGGGATACAAGTTTTCCAGGACGAACCTGTAAAAACTGTAAGTAATCCCTTGCTAGTATAATTGCCGCTATGTTTAGACCGGTACGCTGCAAATGGTGGGTGAAAATGCTCGCGCCCGCCCTGTTAGCGCTGTTCGTAGGCGCTTGTGCGCCGGCGACAACTCTCCCACCGCCAGCTGCCACGCCGGTGAGCCCGTTGACTCCCTACTGGTCGCCCACGCCGGGTCGCACTGCCAATCTGCCTGCGCGAATTCAAGCCACTTCCACACCGCCACCACCGCCATCACCTACCCCGGTCACCTACAAGGTGGCGAAAGGGGATACCATGCTCGGAATCGCCCTGCGTTATGGAATCCTTTTGGAGGATTTGTTGGCGGCCAATCCTGAGGTGGATCCCCGCTTTCTCTCGATCGACACCGTCCTGATTATCCCGCCGGGGGAAGAAACCCCCGTAGCGCTGGTCACACCAACACCGCCGCCATTGGATCTGGATGATCCGGTTTGCTACCCGACTGCCGATGGCGGCGCCTGGTGTTTCTTGCTCGTTGAGAACGACCAACCTTATGCGCTGGAGAATATTTCCGCATGGATCGGTATTTATGATCTAGAAGGTGAAAATGTGGCCGGAGAAGTGGGGATCACGCCGCTTAACTTGCTGCCCCCCGATCGGAGCATGCCGGTTGTCGCCAGTTTCCCACCGCCGCTGCCGGAAAGATTTACAGCAAGCAGCGACCGCTTTTCAGCATTTGGGGTCCCAGATACCGGGGACCGGTATCTGGAGACCAGGCTAACGATCGATCAGGTTGAGATCAGCGAAAATGGCTTGCAGGCCTCGCTAGGCGGATCGGTACGGCTACCGGCGCGCAGCCCGGCGGCGAAACTGGTATGGCTCCTCGGCGTTGCCTATGATGCAGAAGGAAATGTCATCGGCGTGCGCAGGTGGGAGACCGGTGAAATTGCCGGCAATGGAGATGCGGAGGCTGTGATCGAGGGCGGGGATAGTCTGCCATTTTCGTTCGATGTATTCAGCCTGGGACCGGCGATCGAGCGCGTCGATGTGCTCGTCGAAGCGCGGCCCTAGGTATTTATATTTATACGCCGAAAACGCTTAAAGGTACTGGTGTGAAGACCAGGATGAAGATGATCAGGCCCAGGAGGGCCACGGCCCTCCGGTTCGAGTCGAGCGGTGTGATCTGGTCCAGGGGTTCAGCATAGACACGACCGAGAAAGAAGATCAAGAACGCCCATAGCCACCAACCGGGCCAAACCGTTCCTAACACGACCAGCGCCGTCAGAATGAAGGGCAGCACGGCGCGCGCTTTTGCTCCCATGAGAACGTATAAGACGTGCCCGCCGTCCAGCTGGCCAGCAGGGATCAGGTTCAGGGCGGTGACCAGCAGACCGGCCCAGCCGGCCCACGCCACCGGGTGCAGCAGGACATCGGTTCCGCCAAAGGGAACTGGCATGCCGGTGAACAGGTATCGTATCCAGTAGAGTACCGGATGCAAACCGCCGTAGCTGCCCGGATCGGGCAACCACTGTCCGAAGATGATGTACTTGACCAATAAATAGAGGAGAGAATTGCCTTCCAGGCTGACGGCTGCATTTGCAGATACCGGTAGACTATCCAGATCAGAAAGCAAGAGGCCGATAAACAGAACGGGTATCGCAACGGCAAGGCCGGCCAGCGGACCGGCGATGCCAATATCCAGGAGAATGCGCTTGTTTTTTGGCGGCTCCTTTAAGCGGATAAAAGCACCCATGGTCCCAAAGGGGCTGAAAGGAAACGGAATGAAGTATGGAAGTGTGACTGCCGTGCCGTGAAAGCGGGCTGCGAGATAGTGGCCGAATTCGTGGGCGAGCAGGATGGCCAGGATGCTGATGGTGAAAGACATGCCCAGCCCAATGGCGCGCAAAATATCGGGCCAGATCACAGAAAAATTGCCCGACGCGGTTGGCTCGTAATGCAGGAGGGTCCCGGTAAGGAGAACACTCAGCAAGGTTATTACAAACAGCAACAAGTTGATCCACGCATTCGAAGGGGTAGGTCGGACCACCCCTTTCACCAGCACTACGGCGTGCCGTCCTTCTTCTTTCCGAAACAATGGGGTGAGATCGAAATTGCGTAGAGCGGATGCCAGCTTATCGTAGGCGGCCGAAACGTCGCCGACAATTGTCCCGCGGTAGCGGACAACGTAATCTTTGTTGCCCTGTCCCCAGGTAATATCGTCAATCCGCATAACCTGCCGCACCAAGGGGGTCAGCTGGTCATCCTGCCCCGCTAACCAGGGCGTCTGTGGTATAGATATATCTGTCGTCATAATATTTAGTTCGCTCAAACCAGGCGGGAGTGGATGGGAGTCGAACCCACCGCGGCCCGCAACGCGACCCGCCACCGGTTTTGAAGACCGGGGAGCCCACCGGGACCCAACCACTCCCGAAACATTTAGGATTAAAAACCGTCTGAGACTGTCGTGAGGATTATACCTTAGTACGGGGGAAGGTGGGGTCTGCAAGCGTGCGGAGCGTTCTTCCAAACCCCCATCGCACACTTTTGAAATTGGGCCTTTTTTCTGGTATAGTCAATATGCAGCATTTTGGATAATAGGGTGGATGGTCTCCTTATCGCTACAATGAAGGAGGTTGAAAACCAATGAACAATCACGGTCTTTGGAACCTGACCCGGGAGACAGGCAGCGCAATCGCGGCCCATTACCGGCCAGTCATCGAGGAGTTGGCAGAGAAAAGCGAGTTGGACGGACGATCCTTGAGCTTGCTTTTGGCGGTATTGACCCTTGAGCCCGATAACACCACACCCAGCCATTTGCTGGTCCGCGATCCGTATTCCTCGGCCGAGCTTTTCTTTGCCCGCCTGGCATCAGCTGACAGGTCAGGCTTTCTTGGAGAAGTTGCGCCGGGAGAATTTCGCTTGACTCCCGAAGGCCGCGCCCTGGTCCAGCGCTTCGTTGAAGAGGCCCGCCAGGCCATGGTGGACGCCGATCCCCTGGCAGCGAAAGAATCGCGCCGGCTGGCAGAGCTCCTGAGAAAACTGGTCAATCAGAGCCTGGATGCGCCGCCACCCCCCAACCGCTGGTCTATCGGGTTGAGTTACAAATTGATGCCGCCGATGGATCCGCCCCTTCCTTACACCGAGCAATGCATCTCGTGTATGGCCGCATACCGGGATGACGCTCACCTGGCCGCCTGGCGTGGGACTGGTCTCTCAGCAACTGCGCTGGAGACCCTCACACTCATTTGGCGGGATCAGAGGGCGTCGCTTACAGAGCTAGCCCGGCTCCTTTCACACCGGGGACACGCCCCGCAGGTTTACGTCGATGCAGTCGACGAGCTGGAAAAGCTTGGTTACCTTCAAGGGCTGGACGATAATTTGGCGCTGACCGAGAAAGGTCAGAAGTTCCGTGACCGGGTTGAAGCGGATACGGATAAGTACTTCTTTTCTCCTTGGGGCTGTTTTACTGAAGGAGAAAGAAATGAGCTCGAGCGTTTGTTGAGCCGGGCGCGAGATGGTTTGCTCACCAAAATCCCTGAGATCGAAAATTCGAGTTAGTATTCCAGTACATTTTCCATCCTTCCGGTCACGAGGCGGGTTAATTCGCTCACGCTCAGGTGGGAAATGCCCAGCAGCAAGCCAGAAGTTTCATGTTGACTTAGTTAACCGCATGCGCTAGAATGGCGTTCAAACACTTTAAGGAGACAGCCATGGATGTGAAGGAACTAATGTCGCGGGTCAAAGAAGATGAGGTCAAGTTCATCTCGCTCCAATTCACCGATGTGATTGGCGCGGTAAAGAGCGTAGATATCCCCGTAAACCGGTTGAGCGAGGCCGTGGAGCAGGGGGTTTGGTTTGATGGATCATCGGTCGAGGGGTTTGCGCGCATCCAGGAGAGCGATATGCGTTTGGTCCCCGATGCGGAAACTTACGCGGTTTTGCCCTGGAGCCGGGCCGAGTTCAGGCGGGCGCGCGTTTTTTGCGATATCTACCAGCCTGATGGGAGCGTGTTTGCCGGAGACCCGCGCGGGACTCTAAAACGGATGCTAGAGCGCATCCAGGAACGCGGCTGGATCTACAACGCCGGCCCGGAGCCGGAATTTTTCCTCTTTAAACGAAACGGTCCGGAGAGCATCCACCCGGTACCGCATGATGTAGGTGGATACTTTGATTTCTCGGCAAGCGATGATGCCGCCCGAGTCCGGACGGAATTAATGGATGCCCTGGCGGGCATGGGTCTCGAAGTAGAAATGGGCCATCACGAAGTCGCCTTGGGACAGCACGAGATTGACTTTAAGTTCGCGGACGCTCTAAGAACAGCGGATCATGTCCTCACCCTGAAATATACGGTAAAAGCGATCGCCGCTCAACACGGATTGATCGCCTCGTTCATGCCCAAACCGATCTTTGGGATCAATGGCTCGGGAATGCACTGCCACCAATCGCTATTTGATGAGCAGGGAAATAATCTCTTCTTCGACCCCGAAGATGAATATCATCTCTCCAGGATTGCCTATGGCTTCATTGCCGGCCAGCTGGCGCACGCCCGGGCATTGGCAGCCGTCGTTGCCCCCACGGTGAACTCCTACAAGCGCCTTGTGCCCGGGTATGAAGCGCCGGTCTACGTCGGTTGGGCCCAGATTAACCGCTCTGCGCTGATTCGGATCCCTCACTATACGACTGGACGAGACAAATCCATGCGGGCCGAACTGCGTTTCCCCGATCCTTCAGCCAACCCGTATCTGGCCCTGGCGGTGATGCTGGCCGCAGCGTTGGATGGGATCGACAACGAGCTCACCCCGCCGGAACCGCTCAACGAAGTCAACGTTTACCACTTGACTGAGGAGGAGCGGGTGGCCCGCGACATCGCCGAGCTGCCCGGTTCCCTGGCTGAATCCTTGAGAGAGCTGGAAGCCGACCAGGTCTTGCGAGAGGCGCTGGGAACCAGCACCTACGATGCCTTTATGCGCGCCAAGTGGGCCGAGGTCGAGGAATACCGCACACAGGTCATGGACTGGGAAGTGGCGCGTTACCTGGAAACCGCATAACCACACAGTCCTGATTCAAATGGGACGCGGACGAGCGCCGATGAACGCGGAACGACTGGAAATAAATCCGCGTTATTCCGTGTGAATCCGCGTCCTATCGGCTTTTCCGAGCAGTTCCCTTTCAGCTTAGATTGTTAGCGGCTTGAAATCGGTGTCCCGGTCGAAATGGTCTAGGTTTTCAGACCGCTTCAAAGCATTGACGACCAGGTAGGTGAGCGGCGTGGCCAGCGTTTCGTAGACAACCTTGAACAGCCATTGCGAAAGGATTGCCTGGCCTATCGCATTACCCGGGAAGATACCCCAAAACGCAACGGTTATGAAGACTGCCGAATCGGCCCCTTGACCAATGATGGTCGAGAAGATGGTGCGCAACCACAACAACCGTCCTTCAGTCCTTATTTTCAGCTTGGCCAGTACGAACGAATTCAAGAATTCGCCGATGAGGTAGGCGATAAAGGAAGCTAATAAAAGACGCGGCGTGAATCCCAATATCGCCTGGTAAGCCTGCTGCGCCGCCTGGGGGGATTCAAAAGGACCAAGCGCCCAAAACGGAGCGGGAGGCAGCTGCCCGCCAATCCATATGGCAGCTACCGCCAGCAGATTTGCGAAAAACCCGGTCCAAATCACCTGCCGCGCCCGGGCATATCCGTACACTTCCGTCAGGACATCGCCGAATATATAAGCCACGGGAAACAGGATCACGGCAGCCGGCAAGATCAGGCCGAATATGTTTACGATCTTGACTGCAATGATGTTGGAGATGATCAGAGCGGTGACGAACACCGCCGTCACCACGTGGAACCAGCGGTAGCCGTTAGGGTTCATTTGGAGGCCAGCCAGTATTCCCGCGCTGCGCTTGTTTTGGTGTTCTCAGCTTCCACCGTAATTCCGATTCCGCCGCGGATGTTGAAAATTCCGGTAACTTTGATCCAATGGGGCTCTAACGTCTTTGCCAGATCGTCCAGGATTTGGTTGACGACATGTTCGTTAAAGACGCCCTCGTCCCGGTAGGACCAAAGGTAAAGTTTTAGCGATTTCGATTCGACAATATGCTTGTCTGGCACATACTGGATGCGAATCGTGGCGAAGTCAGGCTGCCCGGTAGCCGGGCACACGCAGGTAAATTCCTCGCTCTCCAAGGTGACCAGGTAGAATCGATCCGGAGTACGGTTCGGAAATGCTTCCAGTTTTTTGCCTGGTCGCGCTTCCCGACCGAGAAGGGTCAATCCCTCTAAATCCGATGGTTGTGTCATGACAAGTAACTCTCTCCTTTTACTTCGAGTCCTTAGTGTCCTTCGTGTTGAAAATTCAAACCGCCCAGAAAATCCAGCACCACTGCATTGAAAACGTCAGGTTTCGCCAGATGAGGTTGGTGCCCGCAGCCTACTTGATATCCCTGAGCATTGGGGAGCCGATTCACCAATTCCGGGAAAGAATTCGGATCGAGGGTAATATCATTGTCTCCCCAGATCACCAGGGTGGGATGCTCGATCCTGCCGAGTTCAGAATTCAAGTCACGGATGGTATGGGTGATATGAATAACGTTGGGGGAGACCTTTCGATAATCCTCGGCCATTTGTTGGCGCACCTGCGGCGTATATTCATTCATCGGTTTTAATTCCGATGTCAAAAATGTCTTTACCAGCCAATGGGGGATCCATCCCATGATTTTATGAGCCCAGCCGGGTTTGCCATTGATGGCTCGCAAGAATGGGGAAAGTTGACCGGGATGGAAATATGGGTCCACAAGTATCAGGCCTCTAACCTTTTCCGGATGGTTGAGAGCGTACTGCAGACTGAAGTAACCACCCAGGGAATGACCGATCAATACGGCCGGCTGGTCTAACTCAAGATTTGCCATCCAGGCGGCCAGATGCCGGAATATCGAATCAAACTGATAGGCATCGGGATCCTGCGGTTTTGGGCTGTCGCCATGGCCCAACAAATCCATGGCAAAGGCGCGGAAACCACTGGCGGTCAGCTCGGGCATCAGGAATTGCCAGTCGTTCAAGGAGGCGGCAATTCCATGAATTAACATGACCGGTTGGCCGCTGCCCTGATCAACATAATTTAGTTGCGGCTTATGATTGGTCTGATTCTTTATCATCAGATTGATTTGTAAACAGCCTTGCGAAGGTTTCCGTTCAAGGTGAAGGCAGCGGAGATGAACCTCCGTAAGGCTTCTCATCCTTTGTAGCGTACGCAGGGTTCATGGCGACTTGAATTGATCAACCCTCTTTGCCAATTCACGGCGGATAACTTTACCAATGAAGGTGCGCGGAAATTCATCGACGAAGATGACGAAGCGCGGCACGAGGTCGGGCGGCAGGCGGCGCTTAGCATAGGCGATGATTGCCTCCGTAGAAATGTTTTCTTTCTGGGCGATGACAAATGCGACCGGTTGGTTGGCGATGGCGACAACTGCCGCTTCTTTTACCTGCGGAATTTCGTATAACACCTCTTCTACATCCCTTGGAAAAGCAGGTTCGCCCGGTTTCTCCGGGTACCACAGTTCGGCTTTGCGGGCGATGATGCGGAAGTAACCGTCCGCATCCATTTGGGCCACGTCGCCGGTCAGCAGCCAGCCACTCCGGTTGAATGCGCGACCGGTTTCTTTTGGATCCTTCCAGTAGCCCAGCATCACCTGGGGGCCGCGAACTGCCAGCTCACCGATTTGGCCTGCTCCAACCTGTTCGTTATTCTTGATTAAGTCTACCACGCAAGCTTCCGTGGATGGAAGCGGTATGCCGATGCTGCCTACTTTGCGTTTTCCTTTCATTGGATTGGCGTGGGTAACCGGACTGGCTTCGGTTAAACCGTAACCTTCCACCAGGTTGCCGCGGGTGAGCTTTTCAAAGGATTCCTGGACCTCCAGCGGTAGGGGGGCCGATCCGCTGATGCACGCTTTGATCGATTGGATACCGTAGCGGCGAACGCCGGGAAAATCTTTGATGGCGACGTACATGCTGGGTACGCCCGGAAAGATGGTTGGACGGTGGCGCTGGATGGTTTTGAGGGTATCCGGAACGTCAAATAGCGGCTTGAGAATTAACGCTGCGCCGAGAGCGATGGGGACATTGAGGGCCGTCGTGAGGCCATAACTGTGGGCAAACGGCAGCACGCATAAAAATCGTTCCTCCCCTTCCCGGGCATCGGGCAGCCAATGGCGGGTCTGCAGGGCGTTTGCGACCAGGTTGCGGTGCGAAAGCATGACCCCCTTCGGTTCAGCCGTGGTTCCGCCCGTATAATGAATGACGGCCAGCTCGTCCGCGGCGATGGGAACTTCAAGGGGCTCTGCGCTGTGGGTGTAAAGCATGCGGTTGAAAAAATGCATGGTGGCGTCCAGGGGCACGTCAATGAGATGCCGCTTGCGCTTTTCCCGTGAAAACCAATATCCGAGCCGCTTCAAGAAAGGCAGGTAGTCGGCAATATTGGTGAAGATGATATTTTGGAGCGGGGAAGATTCGTGCAGCGCCAGGTCTTTCCTGATCTGCTGCACCAGGCTGTCATACTGCGTCAAGGTGACCAGGGCGCGCGCCTGAGATTCACGCAGCTGCCGGACCAGTTGTCCGGGATCGTTGCTCGGCAGGGAGAATACCGCGGCAGCACCGGCTTCCAGCACACCAAAGAAGGCAATGACCGATTGAGGGGCGTTGGGCAGCAACAGCATGACCCGGTCGCCGCGGTCAATGCCCAACGATCGCAGGGCGTTGGCGAAGCGGTTAACTTCCTGCTGCAGGCGCCGGTAGGGTATGCGCTTGCCTTCAAAGATCAGAGCGGTTTTCCGCGGAAAGCGGTGGGCAGCCGAGCGCAGCAAATAGTGCAGGGGCACGGGCGGGATGGCGACCGTGTAGGGCACGCCCTCATCATAATGAGACAACCAGGGCCGCTCCTGAAGCAAGCCCTTCCGAAAACTCGCTTCCGCAGCAGGGCTTTCTCCCCGCCAGGTTTCGCGCGCCCTCTCGATAGCCCTTTCGATGGCCCGGTTTACCGCTTCGCGCCGTTCGAGCATGACCATGTGACCGGAAGCGCCTACATCCAATTCATCGGCGTTGGGGATCGTGCGGGCGACTTCTTCAAAGTGCGGCCTCTCAAAGACAATATCCAGGTGCCCACGGACGACCAGGGTGGGCACGGAGACGCTGCGGAACAAACTCCAGCCGATCCATTTCGACAAATTCTGGTGGTACCAGGCATGCATAACGTGAGGGGGCGCGCCCAACCAGCGCCGGACGAAAGGCCCGGCGGCGCTCAAGATCGATTGGGGAAAACGCAGCAAGACGCGGTAAAGGGGATTGAGCTTGAATTCACCGGCAGTGGCGATCAAGATCAAACAGGCTACTCGATCGGGGTGCGCTACAGCGTACTCGGTGGCGACCGCGCCCCCAAAAGAGTGCCCGACCAGCACAATCTGTCCCGCGACTTCCAATTCCCGCAGTGCTGCTTCGATATCGTTTAGGATGCGCTCCATGGAATAATCGCCACCGGGCTTATCTGACTGTCCATGGCCGCGCAGATCGAGGGCGATTACCCGGTTCGCGTCAGAGAAGCGGTGCAGCTGGTACTGCCACTGCCGGGCATGCCCGCCGTAGCCATGGAGGAAAACAATCGTCCGCTGGGGATGATCGGGGGAAATATCAATGGCAGATAGGCGGACCAGTGGCTGTGTGGAGACGCGCACCTGCCGGCGGTAGAGGGCTAAGTCTACTGGCATCTTTGCTGCCTGACATTGTATACCAATAATCTAGAAAATGCCAATAACCGCGCCAGCAGGTCGAGCAATTCCAGCCAGCGCGGGTTTGCCGTTGCGCTCGCCAGCTTAGTAAATAAGCCAATTACATCATCGGCTCCATGATCATGTAGTTGCGCATCATCGTCATGTCTTCGTGCTCCAGGATGTGGCAGTGATACATGTACATGCCCATGTGGGGCCCAAAAGTCATGGCAATCTTGACCCGTTCGCCCGGCCAGACCAGTACGGTATCCTTCCATCCGCTGTCGACGAAACCCTGGTTGACGGTAGCATAGCTGCTGGAAGCCGGAGCCGTCCGCTGGACGACCTGGAACTGGACATTGTGAACGTGCATGGGATGGGGGATGGGCGAGTTGTTGACCCATTCCCAGGCCATGGTCTCACCGCAGTTCACCATTTCGTCCTCTGCGACCGCGGTCATTTCATAGACGCGCCCGTTGATTGTCCATACCATTTGACTCATCTCCAACGTGAACGGCCGTGGCGTAGCGTAGTTGGGAACGTTGCTGGCGTCGTAATGCACGGATAAGGGAGGTAGTGGCCCCAAGATCGGTTTTACGCTCGCTTTCCTTCCGACGTTCACGGTCAGGATATCGAAGGCAGCCCCCATGGGAAGGGACGATCCCATGCCCCCTCCGCCTCCACCACCCCCACCACCGCCTCCTCCGCACATGCCGCCACCACCCTTGCCACCTCCACCACCGCCCATGCCCATGCCGGGATCAAAAGAAAGGCTGCGCAGGATCACCTGCTTCCGTGCGAGCTGGGCGAAATCCACCCACAAATCGACGCGCTCGCCCGGCATCAACATCACGTAGCTCCTGGAGGCCACCGCCGGCAGCAGGCCGCCGTCCGTGCCGATAACGTTCAACGGCATGCCGTTGCTCCAGGCCAGCTTGTAGGTGCGCGCGTTGGAACCGTTGAGGACCCGGAAGCGATACGCCCGGGGTTCCAGGGAGAAGACGGTGCTCGGTTTCCCGTTCACCAGAATTCGGTCGCCCAGGTATCCCCACATCTCGTTCGGCTGGTAAAGGAACTGGTTATTGCTGTCGAAGGACCGGTCCTGGATGACCACGGGCAGGTCGTTGGCCCCCGTGCTTGCGCCGGGTATCGCCAGTTCCTCCTCCGCGTCCCACACGTGGAACAGTCCGGCAAGGCCCATCAAAACCTGTTCGGCGGTGCGCATGTGCGGGTGTGGATGAAACCAGTGTGGCCCGGCGCGATCGATCACCTGAAATTCGTAGACCTTGGTCTGCCCCGGTCCGATCGCCTGCATCGGCTGCCCATCGCAATCCTCGGGCACGCGCAGGCCGTGTGGATGGATGACGCTATCCTCGGCCAGGTTATTGTGGAAAAAGATGCGCAGCTTTTTACCGCTTTGCACGCGTAGAATCGGCCCCAGGTAGCTTCCGGGTACCGGCTGCAGGGTCACGCCGGAGCCTCCCAGCAGCTGGCCCTCATAACCCCA
>DATCIL010000276.1:0-2509 GCA_036507795.1 Anaerolineales bacterium
ATTGGTACAGGTAGTCATCGTCGGTTTTTTAACCGGTGGCGTCTATGCCCTGATGTCTGCGGGACTTACCCTAATCTTCGGCGTCATGAAAGTGATCAACATCGCCCACGGCGCATTCCTGGTCCTTAGCGCTTATATCGCATACTGGTTATTTACGCTGTATGGTCTTGAACCCTTCCTATCCATCGTTGTGAGCGTTCCCGTGTTTTTTCTCATCGGACTGCTTGTACAGCGATTCATGCTGGCGAAAGTGCGTGGGGAAGCGGGGCTGACCGTGCTGCTGACTTTTTCCCTGGCGCTTGTAATCGAAGGGCTGATCGGTTGGCTTTGGCAGTCGACGGGGAGATCGATCCGAACCTGGTATACGAGCGAAATAATCCCCATCAAAATTGCCGAAGTGTCCGTGCGACTGCCGGTAGTGCGCCTGGTGGGATTTGTCCTGGCAGCGATTGCCCTTTTGGCGCTCTACCTGCTGTTGAACCGCACCGATCCCGGGCGGGCCATCCGGGCGACCATTCAAAATCGCGACGCCGCCCGGCTGGTCGGCGTGAGCGTGGACCGGATCCAAGCGCTTACCTTTGGCCTGGGGTTGGCAACCGTAGCGGGCGGCGGGGCACTGTTCAGCGTAATCTGGACTTTCAACGCGGGCAGCCATGAAGAATGGATCTCGAAGATGCTGTCGATCATCGTGTTGGGAGGGATGGGAAGCCTGCCGGGGGCATTCCTGGCGGCGCTGATCATGGGCATGGTGGAGTCGGTTGCAGCGGTGACCATGACGAGTTATATTTCCCCCATTGTTTTTTACCTGATTTTGTTCGTGACCCTAGTATTCCGGCCACAAGGACTGCTGGGGGCCAGGATCCGTGAAGGATAGAAAAATGTTCAAGCGGCTAACCCGATGGTGGCCTTTGCCTGCGCTCATCATCCTGCTCATTTACCCGTGGATCTGGCGGGCGCCCTATTATCACGTTTTGGGTTTCAACATGCTGCTGTTCGCAACCATGGCTTCGAGCTGGAACATTCTGGGCGGTTACACCGGGTATAAGTCGTTAGGACACAGCGCATTTTTTGGATTGGGCGCATACCTGGTGGCCCTGGCAGCTGTGCATTGGGGCTGGAACCCGCTGTTAAGTGCCCCTCTCCTGGCCCTGGTGGTCGCACTGGTGGCAGTTGGTTTGGGCTGGGTGATGCTGCGCACCAGCGGCTCCGCATTTGTGATTGCAACCATTGCCATGCTGCTGATTTTTCGCCTGCTGGCACTAAATTTGCGCTCGATCACCAAGGGCGCTCCCGGTCTCAGCCAGCCGCTGCCCCCCTGGACGCCCGAATTCTCGAGGATGCCCTTCTTCTACTACATGCTGGCATGGGTGATCCTGGTTGTCCTTACCTCTGCTTATATCCGCCGCTCCAGGTTCGGCCTGGGGCTGCTGGCGATCCGGGACGACGAGGGCAAAGCCAAAATGGTCGGCGTGAATACGACATTGTACAAGATGTTGGCCTTCGGGATCAGCGCGTACTTCGTGGGAGTGGGCGGCGGAGTATGGTCATACTTCGCGACGCATATCAGCCCCGTGTTTGCGTTTGACATTATCGTAGGCGTCGAAATGATCCTGATGACCATGCTGGGCGGACTGGGAACCCTGTGGGGACCGGTGGTGGGCGCGTTCATCCTCATCCCGGCCTCGGATTTTATCCTGTTCAACTTTGGTTCCACCTCGATCCACCTGGCGATATTCGGGGCTCTCATGGCCCTGGTAATCCTCTTCCTGCCGCGCGGTATCCTTCCTACAATCAAGGATTGGATCGCGGAACGACGTGCTCCCAGCCAGGCGCATGCAGAAGCGCTGACGATGGCCGAGATGCAGGCGGCCAGTGAGCGCGATTTAGCGCTGGTCGACAGCAGCGTCCCTAAGGTCAAGAGCGGAACAGAACAGGCGAATCGATGATGGCATCTCTATTAAGCACAGAGAAACTGACCAAACATTTCGGCGGGATTACCGCCGTGGAGGACTGCTCGATCACAGTCCAGGAGGGCAGCATTACCGGTTTAATCGGACCTAACGGCTCAGGGAAGACCACGCTTTTCAACCTGATCACAGGGATCTACAAGCCAGAGGCCGGCGATGTCTATCTTCGTGACGAATGCATCACAAGGGCAGAGTCCGATAAAATATGCCAGAGGGGATTGAGCAGAACTTTCCAAATCACGCGGTTGTTCTGGAATTTGAGCGTGTTAGAAAATATGATCGTACCGATCCGGCATGCCGGCCCGCGAGCGCTGTTTGGACCTGGCATGTTCCATGAGGAAGAGGAACGGGCCCTGGCGCTGCTCAAGCGGGTCGGGCTGGCATACTTGAAGGACCAGCCGGCAAACAAGCTCTCCTTCGGACAACAAAAGTTGCTGGAATTCGCAGCCATTTTGATGGCCGATCCAGAGATCGTCCTGCTCGACGAACCGGCTGGTGGGGTCAACCCGAGCATGATCCGGTTTATTATGGACCTGATTCGC
>DATCIL010000277.1:0-2681 GCA_036507795.1 Anaerolineales bacterium
GGGAGAAAGTACGGTGTCCATTGAAGTTTATCCCCTGGATCCGGTGGGCAGAAAGTTGATGTTCGGAGCTCGCAAAGGGGTATCGCGCACAGTCGCCACCTGGTTTATCGCCCACCTGGAGCACCGCCTGCCAAAAGAAAGTCAGGCTTGACTATTTGACGAATCATCCTTTAGACCTTTGTAAGAAATGTGGCATATTCTTTCAAAGCGAAACGTGCTTTAAAACCCAGCTTTTAAGGATAATTCTGTATTAGTCAAGGAAATTTTGAACAGAGGACGATGGTCGAATAGCACGATGATGGCGACGGAAACCGTCGCTCCGCGGATGGATCGCAGATTTTCGCTGATAATGCATAATAAATCAGCGTTCATCAGCGCTTTATCTGCGAAATCTGCGTTCCATTTTTGTCCAACATGGAGTTGACGACCACACTTTTAAGGATAAATCGGGGAAAAGCTCGCAGCTTATAACCCGATGGTCGTAAGCGATCCGCAGGATCGCCCGAATCCTGGCCCCGCTAACGGAAAAAGGCGCCCACGAGCGCCTTTTTACTTTAATTTGGGCGAAAAAAGACCGGAATTATAAAATTCCCGGCCAGCCGGGACAGGGCACTCATGACACGGGAAACCTTAAGGTGATAGATTGTAGGCGTACGGTGAAGCTGAAGGAGGTTTGTGATGGTGGAGACTACTTCGCAATTGGCATCCCTGAATTTCAACTGGCGAGCTTTGCTGCGCCTGGTGGCAGTTGCCTACTTAATCGTTCTGGTCGTGACAGCCATCGTCCTTGATGATCTTCTGGCAGCTGTGCTGGCGGCAGTCGTCCTGCTTGGCATGGCGTTGCTACGTTTTCGCAGCGGCTGGTTCGGCGTGGCGCTTCTTGGCGTGGTCTTCGCCGAACCCGCAATCTGGACACTCAGCGGCGCGGTGAGCAATATCTTGAGAGGCGAGCGCTTTGTAGCCATCATCATCCCCTCAGCTCTCGCAACACTTTCGCTTGCCGGGGTCATTGCCGCCGGAGCGGTAGTGATCCGCAGGCGAGATCCTTCCGCCGGGGAGAAATGGGCATCCATGACCGGTTTTGGGGCAGCCATGCTCTTTGTCCTGTTTATCGCGGCGAGTTTCTTCGTTCGCCGTGAAGGAGAACCTGTCGTTCAACCAGCAGACATCTCGTTGGAAGCGGAGAACATGGCCTTCTCAAGCGAGGAGTTAGTCGCAAACGCAGGAGAGATCACCGTCCACCTGGATAATCACGACCTGTGGTGGCATACATTTACTATCGACGCGCTGGGTGTAGACCTCCAGGTGCCTATGGGGGCCACCCAACAGATAACGTTCCATGCCCCGCCAGGCACCTATCGCTACTATTGTGACATCCCCGGTCATGAAGACATTGGTATGCATGGCAAGCTCGTCGTAAAAGAGGCCGGGCAAGGCCAATGATAGAACACAGACGGATGAGCATACGTAACGCCGCCTGGCTGGCCTGGTCGCTGGCCGGGTTGACTTTCCTGTTGATGGCCGGCACCATGTTCTTGGTTTGGCTGGGCCGTTTGTCACCTTTGAGGGCTAATGGCGAGCATTCCCTCGCCTATGTGGTTGTCGCTATACTCGGCAATGCGCTTGCGCCTGCCATCGGCGCACTGATTGCTGCCCGGCAACCGCGCAACCTCTATGGGTGGATATGGTTGGTCTCGGGCTTTGCCCTTAGTTTTCTGCAGTTTGTCGCGGTCTATGCCTTCCACGGCTTGCTGATTGCGCCCGGTACGCTGCCACTAGTTGAGTTCACGCTGTCTCTCGCAGGCCCGGCCTGGTTCCTGTATGTTGCGACGGGGCCTTTCATACTACTGCTTTTCCCCACCGGCTATATCCCATCATCCAAATGGCGCATCGTCGCCTGGGCTGTGGTTGGGGCGCTCCTGATTGGCTCGGCGACGGCCTGGGCCCTGCCGGGACCTTCACCCTTTGTGCCAGCCGTCGAGAATCCTTATGGTGTACAAGGAACAGTGGGTGACGTGGTGACGGTAGTCGTCGTCATGAGCGTGATGCTTATCTACACCGCCATCATTGCAGGCGTCGTCTCGCTCCTCCTCCGCTTTCGCCACGCCACCGGTGTAGAACGCCAGCAATTGAAGTGGTTTACCTTTGGGGCCGTACTTTTAGGGGTGGTCCTGATCAGCGACTTTTTCTACACGCTCCCCGGCATATGGGAAAGTGCCAAGGAAGCAATCGCCTTAAACATGCTGCCACCCCTGACGATTGGGATTGCCATCCTACGCTATCGCCTGTACGACATTGACATCATCATCCGCCGCACGCTGATCTACGCCGCACTGACGGGTGCGCTGGCGCTGGTCTACTTTGGCAGCGTGGCGGTGTTGGAAGCGCTCTTCCGCGCGCTCACCGGCCAGCAGCAGCCCCAACTCGTGATCGTCCTGTCCACATTGGCGATCGCCGCGCTGTTTGCGCCCCTGCGCCGCCGGATGCAGAACGCGATCGATCGCCGCTTCTACCGCCGTAAGTATGACGCCGAGAAGACGATTGCCGCCTTTAGCGCGGTCCTTCGTGAGGAGCTGGACCTTGACCAGCTGGAGACTGCTTTGCTATCCGTTGTCCAAGAAACTTTTCAGCCGGAGTCCTTATCCTTATGGAGGCCCGAAGCAGGACCGGGCGGGTCTTCA
>DATCIL010000278.1:0-6144 GCA_036507795.1 Anaerolineales bacterium
CACGCCGGGTCCCCGGCTGCTGAAGCTGGCCAGGATATCGGGATCATTGCCGGCCTGGAAGGCCAGCGTGTTCAATTCCAATTCAGAAGCAGCACCGTTCGTGTCATACCAGTCCACCATGCCCTCGCCATTGGTCTGGCCAACGAATATGGACGAGATGGTGACCTGGTCGGCAAAGGCACCGGGTGACATGTTAAGGATGCTGTCCCCCCCCGCCGCATGGTTATACACAACGACGAACTCCGCGCCGCCCTGCTCAGCATAGTAGACTTTTTGGGAGAAATCGCACGTGCCGCGCAGAATTAACACGGCATTGCCCGTGAATGGCGTACCTGCCCAGGGGTTGCACCCTTCGACGTTGGCCAGATCGACGCTCGCCGCGGTCATAAAGGTGTAAGAAATCGTTGTGCCAATGGGAAGCGGATCGCCAAACAGTGCTACACCGAAGGACATATCCGTCAAAGTGTCCGGCACGGGCGGCGGCGCAGTTACGTTCAGCCGTCCTGCCGCCAGGGTGCCCTCGGTTGTGCTGGCTGCGACGCTGATGTACTCATCCGAAGGATGGTCGGTCGTTCCATTGCCCGGCCCGGCGTTCCCGGCCGACATACTGACAAAGGTGCCCGCATTGGCCACGTTGATCAGCGCTGTATCCAGCGGGTCAAACGCGCCGCCGGTGCTGCCCGGGCCGCCGCCCCACGAGTTGTTCAGGACATCGGCGCCATCCATCATGATATCTTCCAGGGCGGCGATCCCCTCAGCTGTGTAGAATGAGCCATCATTGGTGATGCTGTTGTAGAAGACCCGGTAGCTCATCACCCAGGCTTTGGGCGCCACGCCGCTGATGGTTTCGGTGATACCGAGGAAATCCGCCACGACCTCATCGCCCGCCGCGATGCTGGCAGTGTGATTGCCGTGGGGCGTTCCCTGAGTCCCCGGCCATGGATTCTCGTCACCGGCTGAGGGGGGATCCCACGTGCGGAAATAAACACGCGAGGCGATAATTTTGCCATTGTTATTTTCGGTATTCCCCAGGCCATTGGGCGGATAGCCGGCTGGGTAGCTGTAACCGGTGCCATCAAACATGGGGGCATCGTGGTGAACACCGCCATCCATGGAGGCGACCTTGATGCCTTCGCCGGCGTTTTCCATCCCGCCAATGCTCGCATGATTCCAGGCGGCTTCCGCATTAATCAACGGAAGGCTGGCATAAAGGTCCGGCTGGTGGGCGTAATCGAAGTAAACAGCTTTGACGCCCGGCAGTCTTGCCAGAGTTTTGCGGGCCGCTTCCTGATCGGTCGTTCCAGCATCGATCGCCATGCCGTTGAATGTGACCTGGTAGGTCAGATCAACGCGGGCGCCGGCCTCATTGATATACTGGCCCACGGCTGCGCCCGGCAGCTCGTTTGTCATGCTGCTGACGAAAGCGTCCTGCTCGGTCTTCAATTGAGCAACATAAGCCTGGGCATCCGGAGCGTTGACATCCAGTTTTCCGCTTGACAGGAGCGCCGCGCCCGTCGAGCGGGCCCAGACCGCCAGCGCAGGTGAGGCAAGTTCAACGATTAAGCGATGAGAAGTCTTAGGAGCGGAGCCCTCCTCACCGTCGCTCTCGGTGAGAATAGCGCCATCGCTCGTCAACGGCGTGCTCATTGCCTCCTTGGGGGCAGCCGCCGGGTCATCCCCGCGCGGACTGGCGCTGACCGGGGCGACCATGAGCGCAAGGGCGATGAAAAGAATCAGAATCTTAAATATTTTTTTTCGCATTTATTTATCCTCGTAGCTAGTAGTTCAGTGAAAGCAAAAACAGCGGTACACCAACTCGAGTTGACGTTCGATAGCAAACACCTCCTTTCCAAAAGATCAGAGATAATGGATATAAAAAAGGACCTAACGTCTGAATACGCTAGATCCACTTAAAGGAGATAATGACCACCTGGGTCGTGAAGTATTGAACGAGGGATTTTTACCAGCGTTCATGAACCAATACCGGCTCGCATTCCCTTCCACAACGGATAGCCTGAGGTTGCCGACGATGGTGTACAAAAAATACCAGAATTCTGCAGAGTTGTCAAGTTTTTTTGAAGTTTCTGAGATTGCCTGAGTCTTGACGTCCTATGCTGATAAAAGTATGATAGCGACGGAATCGGATGATAAACCCTGCGCTATGCTAATGACGGAATAGATGCTGAGAAGATTTTCAATTGATTTTGCTGTGTTCAGCATGTGCCTCGATGGACTGCTGATCGCCGCCGCGCTTGTCCTGGCCACGGCCATCCGGCCATCCTTAAGCGACCTGGCGTTCGTCAGGGAGGTGCCGGAGGATCTAAGCACTCCGCTGCCGCTCTATGCAATCTTTCCCGTTCTCTGGGTCATCATCTTATTCGTAAGCTCGGTTTACGACGGGCGCCGCAATCTGCGCATCGGAGACGAAATTACCGGTCTTTCGCTTTCCTCCCTGCTGGCGATCGTCGCCCTCGCCGGAACCCTTTACCTGAGTTTCCGGGATGTCTCCCGTGTGCTTTTCCTGACATTTGCCATAGCCGCTTTCTTGCTGCTGCTCGCCTGGCGGCTGCTCTACCGCCTGGCTTTCAGTTCAGGGATGATCCAGGGCGTACAGCCCAAGCGCGTATTGATTGTCGGAGCCGGTGAGATCGGCCGGGAGCTCGAAACTCAAATCAAATCCTTTCACAATCTCGGTCTGGCGGTCGCCGGATTCCTGGATGATGATCCAGCCAAGCGTAGAAAATTCTCCGATGTCATTGGAACTTTGGAACAGGCCCGCCCGATTGTGCAGGAACGTCAAATTGATGATGTCGTATTGGCGCTCCCGATCTGGGCCTTCGAGCAGGTAAACCAGATGGTGGCGGAACTGCATGATCTTCCCGTCAAGGTCTGGGTTATACCCGACTACTTCTCTCTGGCCCTTCACAAGGCCACGGTAGACAACTTCGCCGGCATACCGATGCTAGATTTACGCGCCCCGGCGCTGAACGACTACCAGCGTCTGGTAAAACGTGTGTTTGATATTGTGGTCAGCGTTATCACCCTGATCTTTACGCTGCCGGTTATGGCGGTAATCGCCTTTCTCATCCGGCTGGAGAGCCCCGGTCCGATCCTCATCCGCCAGAAACGCGTCGGCGAAAATGGACGTCTGTTCGAGATGCTCAAGTTTCGCACTATGGTCGCCAACGCCGAGGACCTGCGCCAATCCGTAGAGCATTACGACGAACGGGGCCAGCTGATTCACAAGCATTTTGACGATCCCCGCATTACGCCAATCGGGCGCTTCTTGCGCCGCTTGAGCCTGGACGAACTACCGCAGCTGTTCAATGTCTTCAATGGCGAGATGAGCCTGGTCGGCCCGCGCCCGGAGCTGCCCTATCTGGTCGAGCGCTACCAGCCCTGGCAGCGCAAACGCTTCGCCGTGCCCCAGGGGATGACTGGCTGGTGGCAGGTCAACGGGCGCAGCGACAAACCTATGCACCTGAACACCGATGAGGACCTTTACTACGTACAAAATTACTCGATCCTGCTCGATATTCAGATCATGCTCAAAACAATTTGGGTGGTCTTAAAAGGCGAGGGCGCTTACTAATCTACCCATCTTCCAATTTTCCAATCTTCTAATCTGCCAATCTTCCAACCTTCCAACCTTAAAACCAACGGCGACATAAAACCAACCGCGACATTGACTTCGAGACCGACGCCGAGTAAAATAACCTCCATGCGGGTGTAGTTCAGTGGTAGAACGTCAGCTTCCCAAGCTGGATGTCGTGGGTTCGAATCCCATCGCCCGCTCAAGGTAAACCCGCCTTCACCGGCGGGTTTTTCGCATTAAAGACCACCTTACAGAACTGTATTTCTGCCTGTGCAATTTGTAATGCCTGTGAAAGGAATTAGTAAATATAAACTGCTAAAATAACCTGAAATCTGCTCGCGCAAGCCTTCTCCAGAGGTAATGCTATGAGTGATGGCACCAAAGTTTTATATGTCGAAGACAACCTTGAGAACCGCATCCTGATCCGCCGCGTCCTTCAGGCGGAAGGTTTTGAGATCCTCGAGGCCGAAAACGCCAGCCAGGCCTTTCAGGCAGTTCAAAACCAAATACCTGATCTGATCTTGATGGACATCAACATGCCGGAGCTGGATGGTTACACGCTGACCAGCCACCTGAAATCCATTCCCGCCCTCCGGCATGTTCCAATCGTGGCTTTAACCGCCAATGTCATGAAAGGCGATCGGGAACGCACCTTTCAAGCTGGGTGCGATGGTTATATTCAAAAGCCCATCGATGTTGACAGCCTGCCTCAACAGATCCTTAGATTTTTACGGGGAGGAGAGCAGTGAACGCGCAGATATTTTCTGACAGTCAACCGGAGACATCTCCGGAGATTACAGGCGAGGCCAGCAGGACCTATAAGCCGGCCCACATAACCCATTCGCTCAAGGATACGATCGTTCTGGTGGTCGAAGACAATGTCTCCAACTTCGTCCTCATTGCTCGGATGTTGGGATACATGGGCATCCATTGTGAGTGGAAAACGTCGGGATATGAGGTCGTGGAATACGCCGATACCCTGCCCCAGGTGGACTTGATCCTAATGGATATTCGCTTGCCCTACGAAGATGGTTACGGCGCATTGCGAAAAATCCGTTCGGATCCGAAACTTAGGGATACCCTGGTGGTTGCCGTAACGGCAGAGGCCAGCCAGGAACAGCTGGCGAAGGCAAAACAGGCCAATTTTGATGGCTTCCTGGGAAAGCCTCTCGATCCAGATCGCTTCCCGGATCAAATTCGCCGCATCCTGGATGGCGAGGGAGTTTGGGAATTGGGCTGATTACATGCCAAGCGGGAGATGATGGATGAGCGTCGAGAAGAAGACTGGGGCGGTCCTGACCGTGGAAATCGAATCGCTGCGCCAACAGGTGGCTCATTTGAGGGATGGCAACCAGCGAGCAATCATTGCTATCGAAAAGCGAACTGCTGAACTGCGGGCTTTGAACGCAATCGGGCAGGCAACCGCTGTAGAAACGAATTTACCCAACCTCTTCAATCTTATTCATGCTGAGATTGCTAAAGTATTGGGTGAAGTCAATTTCATGATCGCGCTATACCATGCCGAGCAGGATCGAATCGAGATCGCCTATGCATATGAGGAAGGTGAATATCTCCGCATCGATCCATTTCCCCTTGGAGAAGGTCTGACCTCGATAGTAATTCGCACCCGGCAACCCCTTATGTTGGTCGAAGATGCCTTGACCAGGTCGCACCAGCTCGGAGCCAAAGTGGTTGGCGCTCCGGCAAAATCATGGCTGGGCGTGCCTTTGATAGTTGCCGGGGATATCATTGGAGCCATTATCGTCCAGGATCTCGAAAGGGAACACCGATTCGACGAAGATGACCAGCGCCTCCTCAGCACCCTGGCTTCCCAGGTGGCTATCGCCATCCACAACTTGCGCCTGATCGAAGCCGCCCGCGCGCACGCCAGGCGCCAGCAGCTGCTGCTCGAGATAACCAGCAGAATCCGGCGATCGGTCGATATTCCAACCATCTTGAAAACAACGGCTACCGAAATCGGGAAGGTAACCGGGGTGCATCGGACAACCCTAAGCATCGATCCGCGCGTTCTTGCCTCCCCGCCATCCGGATCTGCCGGTCGAGAGGACTCCAATGCTGCCTGATGGGCTTGCCAAAACCATTATCACATTCACAACTTTTTTTGTTCGAGTATTCAAAGGTGGGCTCGAAAGCGAGCAAGCTCTCAACCAGGAACTCAGAGCCGATCAGGCAGATCTGGAAAAAACCATTGAGGATCGTTCACAAGATCTCGCCCGCCGGTTGACGCAGATTCGCACCGCTGCAGAAATATCCCGAACCATCAGCAGCATCCGTGATCCGGATCCGCTGTTGACCCAGCTGGCAGAACTTATACGGGAACATTTTGACCTTTATTACGTAGGAGCCTTTTTGCTCGACGACTCTGAGCGATTTGCGATACTGCGTGCCGGCACCGGAGATGCCGCAAAAAGCATGCTCGCCCAAGGACACCGCTTACTCGTCGACCGGACCTCCATGGTGGGATGGGCAATCACGGAACGACGCGCCCGGATAGCTCTGGATGTGGGTGAAGAAGCCATACGCTTTAA
>DATCIL010000279.1:0-5036 GCA_036507795.1 Anaerolineales bacterium
TCTCCCGTCTGTGGCGCTATTGGACCGAAGACACCCGCACCAGCAGCTACCTGGAATACATTGCCTTCGGTCAGCGCTTGATTTATTGGCAGGCGGCCTACAGCATCTATGCGGAAAACCCCATTCTCGGCGTGGGTCTGGGGAATTTCGCTTTCTATTTTGAAGACCACCTCCCCGAACGCTCTTTCCAAACCGTCCCCGAAATCCTGCGGGTTGTCACCCGCAGCCAGGGCGCCGACCGTCTGATCACCTCGAAAAATTTATACGCCCGCTTGCTGGCCGAAACCGGGCTGGTAGGCAGCGCTGCCTTCTTCACTTTTACCCTCGCCGTGCTTGGCTGTGCCTTGGTTCTATGGCTTTCTACCGATCCTGAACAGAAGTACTGGGGCGCCGCCGGCCTTCTTGGATTCGTCATGTTCGCCCTGACCGCCCTCTCCACCGATTCCTTTTCGATTCCCAATATGTGGGTCGTCTTCGGCCTCATCACCGCCGCCGCCCACATCTACTTAGAGTCAAATAGGAAACCACAGATGACTCCACTGCAAAAAGGACAGGATAAGATTGGTCAGAAATTGGACCCTCCTCAGAATGCGGATTCTTTAATATAATCAGGTCAAACCACCCGACTGAGGACCGAAACATGTACAAAGCCAACAAGCGCCATCTGCAACCCCTGCTGATCAGCACCGTCAACGATCTGCCCGAGAAGCATCGCAAGCGACTGGAGCAGTCCTGGGCGGGCACGTTTTATCGAGAGACCTTCTGCCGTATTCCCGAAGATCTGTTTGCGGTGCTGTATGCCGACATTCCATCGCGTCCCAACGTACCGGTCAATCTGTTGGTGGGCTTGGACATGATCAAAGCCCAATATGGCTGGAGCGATGAAGAACTGTACGATCGCTTCACCTTCGACGTGCAGGTGCGCTATGCTTTGGGCTATCACAGTTTGAAGGAAGGCGATTTTGATCTGCGCACCCTGTACTACTTTCGCCATCGCCTGGCCGAGCACTACCTGAAAACCGGGGTGAACCTGCTGCAAAGCGCCTTCGAGCAGATGTCGGATCAACAAGCCCTGGCGCACAAGGTCGACCTGCGGGTGCAGCGCATGGACAGCACCCAGATCATGAGCAATATCGTGGATGCCAGCCGCGTGCAGTTGCTGGTGGAAGTCCTCCAACGCCTGTTCCGGGTCCTGTCGCAAGCCGATCAAGCTGGCTACGCCGCGGTTTTTGCGCCCTATGTGGAGCAGAGCGCCGACCACTTTGTCTATCTGGTCAAAGGCAAGCCAGCCTGGGAGGCGCACTTACACCAGATCGGGCAGGTGATGCACCGCTTGTTGACGGAATTGGCGGCGGCTTATCATCAAGAACCGGTCTACCAGGTCTTGCAGCGTTTCTTTGAAGACAACTACCGGGTCGCAGAACAGACGGTGCGCCCTCTGCAGAACGATGAAATCTCTGCGGGCTGCTTGCAGTCGGTCGATGATCTGGAAGCCACCTTCCGGCGCAAGGGACCGCAGGAGTACAAGGGCTATGCGGCCAACCTGAGCGAAAGCTGCGCTCGGGAGAACCCCTTGCAGTTGATCACCCAGGTGCAGGTGGCCCCCAACAACCAGGAAGATGCCGACCTGCTGGCGGAAAGCTTGCCGGAGTTGAAAGCCCGCACGGGCGTAGAAACCTTGTACATTGATGGCGGTTATGGCAGCCCAGCGGCCGACCAGGCCAGTATCGCCCAGAAGGTCGAGTTGGTGCAAACCGGCATCCGGGGCAACCCGCCGGATGCGGACAAGTTCAACCTGGCGGATTTTGAGATCGTGCAGGCCGAAGACGGCAAGCCCACCCAGATGACCTGCCCCGGCGGACAGACCGTGGGGGTGCAACCCGGCCGCACCACCGGCTACCTGGTTCACTTTGATGCCCTGCTTTGCCAGGCTTGCCCCTTTCAGAAGGACAAGCGCTGCCGAGCGCAAGGGGGCAAACGAGACCCCCGCCCCAAGTTGAGTTTCACCCAGCAGGAAGTCAACTGGGCCAGGCGTCGCCGGCGGCATCGCGCCTTCAAGGAAGAAGAAGGCAACTTGCGAGCCGCCGTGGAAGCCACCCTCCGCTCGCTCAAACATCCCTTCCCCGCTGGCAAACTGCCGGTCCGGGGCTTGTTCCGGGTTACCTGCTTGATCATTGCATCAGCGGCCATGGTGAATATGAGACGCATTCACCGTTATGTCAGTGCGCCAGACAAGCCGGAGACACCCGAAAAAGCCACCCAGAACGTTGAAAATGCACAAGCCCAACCTTCTCAGGATTCTTTTTGGTTTATTATTCGTGCTCGTTTGGCGGCCTTCCAGCCCCTAAATGGGCTTACGGGCTCATGTTTCGGTTTTTAAAGTGCTGTTTTTGCAGTGGAGTCACAGATAAACACGGATTGACACAGATATCTGTGGGATTCTGTGTTCATCTGTGGTTGCTTTTTCCAGGCTTATTCATACGAGTACACCACACTCGATGGGGCATTCTCTCATAAGGGTACATAGATGTCAAGCAGGCACTCAAAAGTTATCAGCCAGTTCTCAGGCGATTGAAATCGCTGCAACGAAATTCACGAAGTCGGCCTTCGCCGACTCAATTTTAGCCTGCACAGGCTGGCTCCTGCGTGCGTGCAAGCAAAACATGTCAGGCATATTGGTCTCTGGCCATCCTGTGGGCACAATATTCGCGCCGAAAACGGCCATAAGAATGTGGTCGCAGGACAGTCATATGAATGACTCAGCCGGGGACGGCGGCGAGAGCATAGGCGGGCAGGACGGTCATAAGAATGACTCAGCCGGGGACGGGGGCTGAGCATAGGGGAACGGCGGCTTGAGCATGCACTCATGACAACCTTTGCGTGCATACGGTTAAGGCAGCCGTTACTGCGAAGACCAGATAATTGCGCAGCCAGGTGCGCAGACGCACGGGCAACCAGCCATAGACATAAGGGCGGATCTTAGCTTTAAAGACCAACCAGGATATCCAGCTGCCCCCTTCGCGGCGGTGCACGCGAACCATCTCCGGCCAGCAGCGCTCGTCGGCAGCGACGGATTTGGCATCTCCATGCAGGCGGAAATTGGCCCATTTGCGAGGAACATATCTCAGCGGAGCTATTTTCGCCAATCGTACCCACAGATCATAGTCCATGGCGAAATAGAAGGAAGGATCGAGCGGACCGACGCGGCGCCACAAATCGGCCCGAAAAAACGCAGCCTGTTGGGGAATATGCACATAACCGCGGCGCAGACGCCGGTAATCGGTCTGGCGGGCGGGAAAACGCCCGATCAACTGACCACGTTCATCGACCAAATTGGCGTCCCCGTAGACCATTCCTACCTCTGGATGGGCCTGCAAGAAACCGGCCACCTCGGATACTGCGCCGGGCAGGTAGGCGTCGTCCGAATTCAGCCAGGCGAGAATCTCGCCGTTTGCCCGGGCGAGACCCTTATTGATGGCATCCGTCTGGCCGCGATCGGGCTCCGAAACCCACCAGGCCAACCGGTCGGCGTAACGCTGGATGATCTCACAGCTGCCGTCTTTTGAGCCGCCATCCACAATGATGTACTCAATCCGAGGATAATCCTGGGACAAAACCGATTGGATCGTCTCCTCCAGAAACCGCGCCTGATTATAGGAGGGGGTGACGATCGAGACCAGAGGGTTATTCACAAGAAACTATTCCCACTCCCGGTCTGCGTAGTATAACGCGGCAACATCGCCGGTCAATTGGCGCACGCGGGCAATCTCGCCGGGTGCCAGGCGGCGCTTCCAATTATCCAGGTTAGCGCGGCTATCGAGACGAACCGCATATACTCTGCGGCGCGAAACTTCTTTTGGGTTTTGTGAGGAGGTTGAGTTCAATATAGCCTTTCTAACAACAGGGGTGAATTGAACCCCCAGGCTCTCAAAGAGTTTTTCGAATTCGCCCATTGGATCTACCGACAAATCCTCGTGGCGCACAACTCGGAACTCAGGATAAAGCGTTCTAAATTGGTGGACTACCGAATAAACCATGCGCCACAGCAAACAGCTCTGCGCAATTACGTCTTCGTTCCGGTCAAGCATGGATTGCATTTCCCCTCTAAAGGCGCCCAGCCAATCCCGCATGAGCAAGGGCTGCGCCAGCAAATGTGAGAAGTCAAAGGTCCAGCCCAGGCGCATCAGGCTGCTGGCAAATGCTGCCGGGTGCCGGACGGTAACCACGACTTCGCACCCGAGCCTCTGAGAAAACCAGGGAGCCGAAAATACTGCAAAGGGATCCTTCAGTACGGCGCGCTGCTGATAAAGCCGGCCCTGGAAAAAGCCAGTCTCATCCCGGCCCATCCGCAAGGCATCCTTCAAAGATCGCAGGGACAGCACTTCGAGCCAGGGATGATACCGGAAGGCGATGGTCTCCTGGATGGCTGGAAGGTAGTGCGCTTCGTTATCCTGGCAAATGTACGTATACCAGTGTTCGACCGGGGCGCGCATTACGCCGGGACGGTGCCAGACGTTGAGCGGTTCACTGATGTAGCCGGCACTCGGGCTGGCAGCCAGCATCTTGCCCACCCAGGTGGTCCCTGAACGGTGGGCGCCGCTTACCAGAATAGGGGAATGCACAGATCCTTTGCCATTTTGTGTCATGGGCGCGGCTGGTGGAAACATAGTCCCGGCCAATCGGAGAGGACTGGCTCATTCTCGAGCTCCAGCGGGCGGGCGCGGCGCAGACGATAATACCAGGAGGACAGATTACCCATTCCGACCAGACCGAGCAGGGCAAACAGCATGCGGTGCCAATGGCGCAAAGCATAGCCCGGCTGGGCAAGGGCAGCCTTCCAATAAGCCCTAAGAGCGTCTCTGTACATGCCGCCATCCAGGAGATATCGGGCCGTGAGGCGATAGGCTCCAGCCCAAACCTGCCGGCGATTGCGGTCGATGCGATCCACCAGGTCAGGATCGGTTTGAATCCAGGACAACATGCGGAGTATCTCGCGGCCAAATTCTAAAGGTTGGGCGACATTTTTGGCGCCCGGA
>DATCIL010000280.1:0-5507 GCA_036507795.1 Anaerolineales bacterium
TGCTGGGCACCTTCCTCCATCCTCGGCCGCAGACCAACCTGGAGAACTGCACCTGGCATAACTACAACATCGTGCCGACCGATAAGCGCTACGTGATTGTCTCCGGCAACTACCAGTCCGGCATCTCGGTCGTCGACTTCACCAATCCGGCAGCCGCGCAGGAGATCGCCTTTGCTGACCCTGCGCCGCTTTCTCCCACGAGCCTCATTCTCGGCGGCGACTGGTCGACCTATTGGTACAACGGGCGCATCTACGAGTCCGACATCACCCGCGGGCTCATCGTCTGGAACCTGAGCGACAAGGTGGTCGCTGGCGCCATGAAATTCGACCACCTCAACCCGCAGACGCAGGAGACCTCCTTCGCGTTCAAGGGAACCGCGTTCGGCACACTTAAGGGCGCCGCCGATCAGCAAGGCTTCGTCGTCTTCGGGGAAAGCGCACCCGGCGACGTTAGCGGCGGAGCGGGCGGCGGAGAGGACTTTGGCGGCGAGGGCGGCAACTAGCCATCACTTGCTCCTGTCTAAATGAGGGCGGCCAAAAGGCCGCCCTCTTCCTTAAACCACCTGATTGCCCAATTGCCCGAGCGATTGTCCTCAATCGCAATTGCCTAATTGCCTATTTGACTACTCGACTAATTGACTACTTGACCATTCGACTAATCGACTGCTCGCCTTTAAACCGTTCAATCATCGCCTGAAATTCCTTCGGATGCTCGGGATCCAGGCTGGCCGCCTGCAGCTCCAACCCCTTCAGCACGTAAATTAACCACCGGTCCCACTGCCCCACCTCCGGCGCCATCCCGGCGAAGTCATGGATGGCTTCATCCAGCATCTGCTTCAGTTCATCCACCTCGCCGGGCAAAAGCGGTCCACCTCTACTGGCCGGTTTTCGCAGACCGGACAAATAATCCTTTTGTACAACCAGGATGCTCATCTTTACTCCTTTCCCAAATCTCCATTGCGGATGAAAATCTCATCCCGGGGGCAGCGCCAGCGCTTACCTTCGCCGTCTCTGACGATGAGGAGCGCCGGGCAGGGATCGTAAGAAACCAGGATTACCGGCTGGCACCCATCCACATCTTCTGGTTTAGACGGCTCTCGCCAGAGATAAGTTCCGCCTACTTCCATCCGCCTGGGGCGAGTTAGTTTCGCTGTGGCTTTCATCATCTCTCTCCTTGGCGCTGCGACCTGCCCCCTCCGATTAGCGAGCTCTAACCAACGATAGATCGAACATATGTTCTGCTATAGTATAAACAAGTCCTGGCAAAAGCGCAAGCTTTTCCTCCCAAAAGCGCAAGCTTTTGGGACACTTTTATATTTTCCTTATGTTTTCGGAAAAAATATTTGTTGCTTCCTTATTTCTCTCTGATAGAGTAAATGAGAACATTCAAGGAGAGTCAGGGTATGTTTACGAAACTCAATCCACCTCGTCATGATTCTAAGTCAGCCGGTCCCCAGCCCGAGATGGGTTCCAGGTCCGCAGCGGTTCAAGACATCGCCGTTCTTCTACCAGGTTATCCCCTCGGAGAGAGAAACCCGCTCGCTGGAGATCGATTGATCGTTCCGGATCGTATTCCCATTACGCCAACGCGGCGCCTGGTCGTGCTCGTACCTGATGGCGAATTCGATGAAAAGGCATTGGCCAAGAGGATATGGGAGTTGGCCTCCAGATCAGACGTGAACGTCCTTTACCTGTCTCTCTTACCTGGCCCAAATGATCTTGCCCGTACTCGTCGTCGCCTGACGGATCTGGCCTCGATGACCAATTACGGGCATGTAAAAGCCAGCATAAAAGTCAAAGTCGGGAGAAATTGGGCGC
This sequence comes from Anaerolineales bacterium, assembly GCA_036507795.1. Taxonomy (GTDB): domain Bacteria; phylum Chloroflexota; class Anaerolineae; order Anaerolineales; family UBA4823; genus DASQQR01. The sequence continues at coordinate 1,819 of DATCIL010000280.1, forward strand.
AAGCGGTGGCAGAAATCCTGGCTGCCGGCGACCTGCTGGTCTGTATGGCCAAACACCGGGTTACCTATCGAGTTCTTGGGCGCAAAACGCTGGGAGAGTTGCTTTCATCCTCATTCGCTGCGCCCATGTATTTGCTCGCGGGTTCCTTTACAGGAGCATCCCGGGAGCGTCAAAAGCTGGTGAAAGAAGTCCTCGCCTGGTTACTTTTCTTCTCCGTTATCGCTGCCTTCGCGGGTATTCAAATTTGGATCGACCAGGAATACAGGGAGCCCTTATCGACAATTCTCCTGTGCATTTCCGTCGTTTTCGAGTTATCGCTGGTTTTAGGAGTCAACAAGTGGATGGATTGAAGTCCCATGGAACATAAACATTCAAAATCCGGGCCGATGGGCGATCCGGACAATCAAACGAAGAGCCCGGTCAGCTATCTTGCCCAAGAATATGCCAGGTGGCGAGTGCTATTCCAGGCCCAGCCAGCGCTCATCCGGCATTTTATTGAAACACAAGCTCGCAGCCTGGCCGATGCCCTGATCCAGCCGCTGTCGCAGACCCGTTTTGCGCTCCCAGACCGCGTGGTGATTGATAGTCAGGCGGAGGACGAGGCGGAAATTGTGGCGCCAATTCCGCCAGAGCAGCAAGAGCAGTTGGTTGGCGGTCTAATGGAGCGCCTGACGCGGACCGGTTTGAGTGTGGCGCTGAGACAGCGGCTGGACGAACTGGATGCTTCCCCCATTGAAGGCGTGTCCATAAGCGCGGGATTAACCCGTTTCGCCACCGCTGTTCAGATGGTGCACCATCTGCTGCCTTCTGGGCGATCAGTTACTTATGTCGCGGCGGAGGGCGAAGAGATCCCTACCTTTCCGCTCAGCACGGATCGTGAAATTGGCTCGGCCATCACGGCAAAAACCGATGCGATTGCCGAGGAAACCACAGACATTCAAGAAGAGGAGCGCGGGGAGCTGCTCGTTCCCTATGTCCCCGCGGCTCGCCGTTTTTACCTGCCGCAATGGGTGGCTTTTGACGACCGGGATCGCTTACTCGTCAATTCTTTGAATGAAGCCGAAGCCTATCTCGCTTCGATGCAGCGCTTTATCAGGATCTTGCATTCGGCGGTTGCGCTGGCGCCATTTATGGTTGCGGACGATGAGTACCAGAGAAAACGCTATGGGATCTTAGGGCAATTAATCAATCAAGGCCGCGGCCTGGCGCGCTACCAGACGCGCGAAATCATCGAAACCATCCGGCGCAGAGCAAAAGCCAATGACTTGAACCGCGGGTTGAGCCTGAGCTTGCCCTACTTTGATGACCAGGATTTGGAAATGAGGTCGCATGAATTCGATGTCATTCCGGCCGGTCGCGTTATGTTTATCCCTGGCCTGGTCGTTCTGGCGGCCCGCAAGGAACAGGTAAAGGTGGATCAGGATACCCGCCTGAGCCGTTCAACGCGCCAGCATCTACTGGACGAGCTCCAGATGCTCGAGGTTGCTTTCGACCAGTCCCGGCAGTAACGCCAATTTTGGACAGGATCACACCTTGTTATTTTCAATCTTACTTTTGGTTGCGTTTATTTATATCGCTTTTCGATTGGCTCCCCGCGAGCGTGAGGAAGATGCTCACGTTCACGGCGCCGGACAGATCGGCCTGTTAGCCGCCGTCGCCCTGTTTGGCGTGGACTACTTCACTTCGTACTACTATGCCACAGGCGAAATGATGAGCGCTCTGCACCCCTATGGCTTGCAAGAGCGCGCCTACATCGCCGTCGCCGTCATTGCATTTGCAAACTTTGTGTTCGGTTCGTTGTATATGTTTTCGCTGGGACCCTTTAATGAAGGAGGCGGATCGTATACCGCCTCGATGCGCTACCTCTGGCCGACACTCAGCCTGATCGTGGCTGTCGCTCTCATTCAGGACTATGTTCTCACGATCGCTGTCTCGGCGCTATCCGGCGGGGACCAATTGCTCTCCATTCTGGGCATGTACGGCCAGAACTGGCTCTATCACTTTGGCCTTGGTGCGGTGCTGGCTGCCGTAACCTGGTATATCACAATTCGGGGCCGGGGTGAATCGGCGCAGGTTGTGTTCACCATCATTGGCAGCTTCGCGCTGCTCACGATTACGATGGCTATCGGCCTCACCATCGCCCATTTTCGGGGCGTGCCGCCGGTGCCCGCCACGGAAGTCCCCGAAGCTGTCTCACTCGGCCAGGCCTTACTCCACATGCTGACGGCTTCGATGAAGGGAATGGTCGCACTTACCGGCCTGGAGGCGGTGTCTAACGGAATCCAGTTTATGAAGGATGAAGATGCCGGAATTGTTAAATGGGGCAAGCAGCACCTGACCCGCTTTAACTGGCTGTGGAATTTCTACAGCGGCAAGTCGGGCATCGGGCGGTTTGTGCAGACCTCGTTCCTGTTTTATGGAGGGCTGACTACGCTTTTTCTAACCATCTTTGCCATTCGCTTTGACGTGTTTGATGGCACGTTTGGTCGTACCCTTGTCGGAAACCTGGCCTTCATCGGCTACGATCAAATCCCGGGTGGTGTAATCCTGTTCTGGGCATACCAAATCCTGGCTGTGCTCATGCTGGCCGCGGCCTCAATGACGGCTTTTCAAGACGCACAGGCTACGGAGTGGCGCGATGTAGCCATCGGTGAAATCCCGGAGGCCATCGTTTACCGCGACCCGCGCGGTACTTTCACCCGGTCGGTAACCATCACATTCGCGATGGCCGTGCTGATCATGTTTCTCGTGCGCGGGCGGACCTCGGTAGCCATTCCCTTCTATGGAATTGGCGTTTTCATGCCAATCACGGCGATGGGGTTGGCGGTGCGCCGGCATGTGCTGACTCATTTCACTGGCCGCGCCCGTAAATGGGGCGTGGCAGGCGCCACATTCGCGACCGCAGTGGCTGTGACGGTGTTTCTCGGTCAGCTCATCGGCAAGTGGCATGAAGGTGGCTGGGTGGCGCTGGTCGCCTTCATCGTACTGGGCCTGGCAGCGCACCTGATGCTGCTTTCGCCTTTCGGCTATCGCGATCCCAGACAGATTCACCGGATCGTCCGCGAGAAGGCCCGCGTGCAGGGCGCCATGGCCTCAATCGTCGAGTGGCAATCATTGAGAATGCAGGAATACCGCTATTCCCTGATCCTGCGTGTGGCCATCTATGCCGCTCGCTTCTTCGAGCTGTTCGGAATTCGCAGACCGGTTCGTTACGAGCCCGTCCCGGTTCCGGCCGGGGATTACGATCACGCTTTGCACGTGGATCATCCCGAAGCGCCTTCTTTCATGCAGCAATACCTGGAAGAGGAAATAAAGCCGCGCCGCCGAGAGCGTCCTGAAGATACCGCTCCAGATGAAGGTTGATCATGGATTATCTGCTACATGGCGAACGGCCCAATATACACGCTTCGACCCGCTGAAGTTTATGATGCTTTAGCAACCTCGCCGGATGGTTTGATCTCCGGCGAGGTTGCCGCGCGTCGAGGGCTTTATGGGGAAAATGTGCTCCTCGAGGAAGCGGCCTCTGCCGCCTGGCGGCGCTTCTTGGGCCATTTGGTCCATCCATTCGCCTGGCTGTTATGGATTGCCGGGGGAATTTCCTTTTTGGCAAACGAGCCGGTATTGGGTGTGGTCATCTGGATACTCGTGGTCGTAAACGCCGGGTTTTCGTTTTGGCGGGAGCACCGCAC
>DATCIL010000281.1:0-1163 GCA_036507795.1 Anaerolineales bacterium
GCGATGCGGAAGGTCGGGTCTCCTGCAACAAATAGGTTGCGCATCCAGGCGCGGTGACCTATCTCTAGAGCCTGAAGTTGCGCCGGTGAGGCCTTGATGGTTGGATCGGCGCTGAAGAGAGCGGCGATCCAAAGCTGTACCGGGTCAGGTTTCCCGACAGAAGAATAGGGGGTGCCGGCTCGCCCCAACTGGCGAGCCAACGCATCACAGCTCGTATTCAAAAATGTTATCAGCAGGTTGTGCGGAGAGGGCGGCTCCGAGCTGCCATCCACGCCCGCGCGGCAAAGCGGCGGCATGATCGCTTCTAATTGGGCCAGACGCCCGGCATCATCGGGGCTATCCAATACCGGCAGCCAGCGCGCATGATACTCGCGCTCACCGGGATCTGCGCGAACAAGGATGGGTACCAATTTTTGGGCGGCCAGCGCCTCCAATGCCAGAGCGGCTGCGTGGTGCCAAAAACGTGCGTCATTTCCCAGGAAATATTGAGCGTTCCCTGCCTCTACGGAAGGCAGTCTTACCAGGATGGACATCGCCTCAACCGGCGGAAGCCACAGGCCTTTGATCTTCCAGGGGGTCAGAAAAGGTTCAGTCTCCTCATCGATATTCCAACTATGGATTAATCGGGGGGAAGGCAGGGGGCCGCTGCGACTAGAGGGCAGCTGCAGCGTGACGCTCTGCCGGTTGGCGTCTCGGCCAAGAGCAAAGCCCACGGCTTGCGGCAGAGCACAAAAAGGATGGTCTTTGGGGCGCGGCCTTTGGGGTAGGCGTCCGCGGCGCCAGCCGGGTGGATCAGCCTGGGACGTTTCGGCCCAAAACAGCATCCCACCGGTATCAACGGGCGAACTCGGTGGACGCCAATGAACGTGAAGAACGAGCATAATTACCTTCGGCATTCATTATACCTAAAAATTGGGTCAAATCGAAATCGGACTATACGCACTGGCTGCCAGCTAGATTAAATCTGCCCGAGGAGAATATTAGGGAAATCCCTAATTGACCCGCTTAAGGCACCATCCTATAATAGCTATCACAAATACGGGGGACAGATTAACGGTTAGATAGCGGTTATGAGGTGCTTTGAAACAGACGAAGGAGGTAAGTCATGGATATGAAATTAGATTCTCTTGAATCTCCGTATATCGATGAGTTAAAAGACCTTT
>DATCIL010000282.1:0-10738 GCA_036507795.1 Anaerolineales bacterium
TTCAACTGCAGGGCTGTCCTTATTTGAGCCAGGTGTATCAACATCAGGGTGTGTCGATATACCAGGTGATTAATTAGCCAGATCTTGGTGCAGAACCTTGCGAAGGTTGGATTTCAGGGATTGTGAAATTTGACACCTTGATATCGATATGATAATATAGACCAAGCTAATGAAGGGGTGAGTTTCTGGGGCCGAAACTGGAGAGTGCGTCTATGTTTCTACAAGAAGCTGCATCATCCGCCGGGTATTTTTCCCTGGTGCCCTGGGTGGTCTTTTTCCCTGCGATCGGAATCATTCTCAACATCCTCATCGGCAGGCGCTTGGGAGATCGAGGCCCCGGATGGTTAGGCAGCGCCGCTTCGGGTCTGGCACTTGTTGTCTCCATTCTCCAGGTCATCTCGTTATCCGCTCACCCCGAGGGAGCTGTTGTGCCCCTGGCAGAGTGGATCACTGTAGGCAACCTGCAGCTGCGTTGGGCCTTTCAAGTAGACACCTTATCGGTGACCATGATGATGGTGGTGTCCGGTGTTGGCACCCTGATCCACATTTATGCCATCGGATATATGTACGAGGACGTGCGCATCAACGGAGATCCGGGTCGCTACCGGCGCTTTTTTGTGTTCTTCAACCTGTTTATCGTCGCCATGATGATCCTGGTGACTGGCGACAACTACCTGATGCTGTTCGTCGGGTGGGAAGGCGTCGGGCTGTGCTCCTATCTGCTGATCGGCTTCTGGTTTGAGAAGGGCGAGAAGGGTATCGGCAACGCCCTGGCAGCCCAGAAAGCTTTCGTTACCAACCGGATAGGCGATTTTGGCCTGCTGATTGCGCTGTTTACCATGTTTTGGGCTTTTGGCACCTTGACCTTCGACGAGGTCTTCGAGATGGCCCCACAGGTGGCGGAAGCCATGCCGGGCGTCATCCTGGTGATAACCTTATTTATGCTGCTGGGCGTGACCGGCAAGTCGGCGCAGCTGCCCCTGTTTGTCTGGTTGCCCGACGCCATGGCCGGTCCTACCCCGGTATCCGCCCTCATCCACGCCGCGACCATGGTGACCGCCGGCGTATACCTCATCGCCCGTTCTCATGTCTTATATTCCCTGGTTCCAGCAGCCCAAAACACCGTCGCCCTGGTGGGAGGGATAACCGCCCTTTTCGCTGCCACCATCGCCGTCGGTCAGTTTGATATTAAAAAAGTGCTGGCTTATTCCACCATCAGCCAACTGGGATTCATGGTAGCGGCGGTGGGCATGGGCGCTTTCGTCGCCGGGATGTTCCATCTGGTCACCCACGCCTTCTTTAAAGCGCTGTTGTTCCTCTCAGCCGGTTCCGTGATCCAGGGCATTGAACGCGGTCACCACCACGTAGAAAAGCACGGGCACGGCAAGAGCAAGGCCAAAGGCGGCGCCCATATTGATCCCAACGATATGCGCATCATGGGAGGGCTCCGTGACCGCATGAGGACCACTTATATCGTTTACATGATCGGAGGGATCACCTTGGCGGGTATCCCTCCCTTGGCTGCCTTCTTCTCTAAAGATGAGATTCTGGCAGAGGCCAGCGAGATCAACAATACGGTTTATATATTACTGACGATCGCGGCCTTCTTCACCGCTTTTTATATCGGCCGCCAGCTGCTCATGGTCTTTTTCGGCCAGCCCCGTTCAGAAGCAGCCGCCTACGCCGAGGAAAATCCGCCGGTGATGACCGTGCCCTTGATAGTGCTGGCGCTGCTCTCCGTCGTCGGGGGCGCCCTCAACTTGCCGGGAGTACATACCTTTACCGACTGGCTGGAGCACACGTTAGAGGAGGTCCATGCGGGAGAGTTCAATATCCTTGTGGCGGGCATCTCAACGCTCCTGGCGCTTGCCGGGCTGTTCCTGGCGTGGTTGATCTATTCCCGGCGCTACCAGCGAGTGCAGCAATTGCCGCCTGCCAGGCGGCCGGATGATCCTTTACGTCCGATCCTGGGCCCGATCTTTACCGGTATGGAGCGAAAATGGTGGGTCGATGAATTGTACTGGGCGCTATTTGTCAACCGCTACATTGACCTGTCGCGTTTCCTGGCGTTTACGATCGACTGGCGTTTCTGGCACGACTGGTTCCATGACTCTATGATTGTGGCTGGTTTTAATGGCCTATCTCGCTTCCTGGCGCAGCCGATCGATCTGGGTATCATCGATGGCATTGGCAACCGGCTTGCCGGAGCCATTGCCTGGTTATCGGTGAATCTACGCCGGGCCCAGACCGGATTCGTGCGCTCTTACGCCCTGGTCGTTTTCATTGGCGTTGTCGTGATGTTAGGTTACCTGATTTTGCGGTAGCTGGATATTTCGGTTCTTTTATCTGATCTTTAGTGAGGAATCGCCATGGAATTTCTCTTACATCCCCTGACCCTGGTCACCCTTTTCCCCATCCTGGGCGTTTTGGTGCTCCTGTTCTACAGTCCCGAGCAGAAGAATGCTGCCCGGTGGACGGCCTTGATCACCTCGTTGATCACCTTTGGGATCTCCCTTTGGGTGCTGGCGCAGTTTGACGCTTCCGAACCGGATTTGCAGCTAGTCATCAATCTCCCCTGGATTCAAGTTGCTGACTGGAACATTTCCTACCATTTAGGGCTCGATGGGCTGAGCATCTTGCTGGTCCTTTTGACCACTTTGCTGACCCCCATTTCGATTCTCTCCACCTGGACGGCTGTTGAGGAGCGCGTCAAAGAATTTATGATCTTCTTTTTGCTGCTGGAGGTGGGGATGGTGGGTGTCTTCCTGGCAATGGACCTCTTCCTGTTCTACATCTTCTGGGAATTCACCCTGGTGCCGATGTATTTCTTGATCGGCCTGTGGGGCGGCCCGAACCGCCTCTACGCCGCAATCAAGTTCTTCCTTTACACCATGGCCGGTTCGATCCTGATGCTTCTGGCGATCCTGTGGCTGGGCATCCGCCAGGGGACCTTCTCGCTGCCGGAGTTGATTGCCTTGAACGCCATCCCGGCGGACGTCCAGTTCTGGCTCTTCCTGGCATTTGCGGCTGCTTTTGCCATCAAGGTGCCCATGTGGCCGCTACATTCCTGGTTGCCGGATGCCCACGTCGAAGCGCCCACCGCCGGTTCGGTCATCCTGGCTGGCGTCTTGCTGAAGATGGGCACTTATGGTTTTATCCGCTTCAATATCCCGCTGTTTCCCGAGGCGGCGGTGCAGCTGGCGCCGTGGATGGCGCTGCTGGCCGTGATCGGTATCCTGTACGGCGCGGCGGTTTCTTACCCGCAGAGGGACGTTAAGAAGCTGGTGGCTTATTCCTCCGTCAGCCATCTGGGCTTTGTAGTGCTGGGACTGTTTGCCCTCAATCCTCAGGGCATTCAGGGCGGAATTTTGCAAATGGTCAACCACGGGCTGAGCACGGGCGCTCTATTCATCATTGTCGGCATGATCTACGAACGCCGCCACACGCGGGAAATGGATGCATTTGGCGGCTTGTGGAAGGTCATGCCGATTTACGCAGCGCTGACCCTCATCGTGGCGCTGTCTTCCATGGGATTGCCGGGGCTGAACGGGTTCGTCGGAGAATTCACTATCCTGCTGGGCGCTTTCGGCTCGGATTCAATCGGCTCTCCCTGGTATGCGGGTTTAGCGGCGGTAGGCGTGATCCTGGCAGCTGTCTACATCCTTTATATGTTTCAGAAGATGTTCCTCGGACCGGTGGATAAGGAGGAAAACCGCGGCCTGCAGGATCTCACCTTCCGCGAGATCATCACCCTGGTGCCCCTGTTGATCCTGATCTTCTGGATTGGGCTGTATCCCGCGCCGTTCTTTAACTTGATGGCCCCCACCGTCGACAACCTGGTCGCTATCGTGCACAGCGCCTCTGTGGCTGGCCTGCCTTGAGTAAGTTGTATACGGATTTGGTAGGCGGATTTAGTACGCGGATTTGACAGATAAAACGGATAAACGCGGATCTAATTTTGGATAGAACAAACGACGCAGCTGTGGGCTGCGTCGTTTTTGCTGTCTACTGAGGTTTCAGATGGCTTGTTTGGTTAGCGTAAATTGAAATCCTTGGCGTTCCCTGGCGTCCTTCGAGCCTTAGCGGTTCTTTGTATCCGTGAGAATCCGCGTCGATCCGTGTCCTAATTTTATTGGTTATCGCCATAAAGCTGGCGGTGGACAATGCTCAGGGCGCGCACCTGATCAGCGGCGTGGTAGGACGAGCGCACCAGCGGCCCGCTCTCCACCCACTTGAAACCGATAGCCATTCCATAATCTTTCAGTTCTTCAAACTCATCCAGCGTGTAATAGCGCTCGATGGGCAGGTGTTTCTTGCTGGGCTGCAAATACTGCCCGATGGTCAGGATGTCCACGCCCCAGCTGCGCTGGTCGCGCATCACTGCCTTGATCTCGTCGATGGTTTCCCCCAACCCGAGCATGATTCCGGACTTGGCGAGCACGTCGGGGTCGAGCTTCTTGGCATTGCTCAGGGTGGCGGCAGCCCATTCGTAGCGATCCTGCGGCTGCACCTTCTTGAATAGGCGCGGCACGGTCTCCACGTTGTGGTTGAGAATTTCAGGGCGGGCATCCGTGACGATCTTCAAGGCTTCCAGGCTGCCCTTGAAATCCGGGATCAGCACCTCGATCGAGCAGCCGGGATGGATCTCCCGGATACGCCGGATGACCATGGCGAAGATGGGCGCGCCACCGTCCTTGCGTTCATCGCGGTTGACGCTGGTGATGACTGCGTGTTTCAGGTTCATCTTCTGGACGGCCTGGGCGATGCGCTCCGGCTCCATCCAGTCCAGCGGAGAGGGCTGGCCGCGCTTGATATCGCAGAAGCCACAGGAACGCGTGCAGACGTCGCCCATCATTAAGAAGGTGGCCGTGCCAGCGCCCCAGCACTCGCCGATATTGGGGCAGCGGGCCTCCTCGCACACGGTGTGCAGGGACTTCCGGCGCATCAACTCCTGCAGCCATTCGTAAGTCTCGCCAGCTGGGGCGCGCACCTTGATCCATTCGGGGCGCCGCAGCGGGGTGGTATCAATTTTTTTGGGGTCAATGCGATCTCTGGTCGGGGTGCGAGGCATAATTTACCTGTTCTTCAGCAAGTTTTACAAGCGCGGTTAATATTCTACCGCAGATTTATGGGACGCGGACAAGCGCGGACGGGCGCTGAAGGATTTAGATAGAGGAGGATTAGGGAGGAAGGAAAGGGGTTAAGGGATAGGGGATACGGGTGCTGCGGAGGCGTGCTGGTATTGAGTAATGCGGATTGCGTGGGCCGACGGAGGGTGGACGGTTGGGTAGGTTTACATAAGAATTTGAGTAAAAAAAGATTTTTTTGTGTTTTTTTCCGGGAACCAAGGAGGGCATGGGAGCTGGGGAGCTTAGGGAGCAGGGGTGCAAGCGGGTAAGTATCTGAGCAGCGCTAGGAAAGCTTGCGGACGTAGAGGCGGATGCCCTGGGCGCGCACGACTTCCACCCGAGCGCCCTGTGGGATGGGCTCGTCGCCATCGGCCATCTCGGCGGTCCACAATTCGCCGCCCAGCTGCACGCTCCCAGGATGGTCGGGTTTGATCTCGCTGCGGGCGATGCCGGTCTTGCCGGCCAGTGCCTCCTGCCCGGTGCGGACGGGAGCCCGCTGAGCGCGCAGGGCAAAGGTTAATATGGTGAAAAAGATGACGGCGGTTCCAAGCGATGTGCCAATCACCAGGGGCACGGAGACGCGGAAGAACTGCGGCGTGCCAGGAGAATTGAACAGCACCAGAGCACCGATAATCAAGGAACCAACGCCGGCGGCGGTCAGCGCCCCATGCGTGGGAGCGTTGACATCCAGAACGAAAAGGATGAATGCGACCGCTAAGAAGATCAACCCAACCCAGTTTACCGGCAAAACGCCCAAGCCGTAGGTGGCCAGCACCAGGCTAACCACTCCAATAAAACCGGCCACCCAGCCGCCAGGGTTGGAGATTTCAATCAAAATGGCCTGCACGCCGATGGTGAGCAGCAGGAAGACGATGTTGGGGTTGGTCAGCGTGTCCAGGATCTCTTCGATCAGGGTCGGGTTGAAATCAGTTACGGTAGCATTCCGCGTATTGAGGGTCGCTTCGCCGGTGGCCGTTTCCACGGTCAGGCCGTCGAGCTGGTCGAGCAGCTGGTCCAGGTCGTTTGCTATGAAGTCCACCAGGCCAACGTCCTGGGCTTCGCGGGCGGAGGCCGCTTCGGCGCTCTCGATGGTCTCCTCTGCCAGCCGGATGGCTTCCGGGCCGCGGTTCTCGGCCAGGGACCGCACCGTGGCTTTGAGGATGTTTTTCTGCTTAGCTTCGATGGTCTCACCCAGGTCCTGGCCTTCGCCGCCGACCGGGCTGGCGGCGCCGATAGCGGTCTCCGGGGCCATGGCAGCGGCGTGACCAGCCAGGGTGATGACTGTCCCGGCGCTGCCGGCGATGGCGCCGCGCGGCGCTACGTACACGACGACCGGCACTTCGCTGGCGCGCATCTCCTGCACCATGCTGTTCATCAGGTCAATGCTGCCACCCGGGGTATTGAGCCGGAAGATAACCACCTCGGCCTGGCTGCGCTCGGCGCTGCGCAGGCCGCGCTTCATGTACTCGAACATGGAGGGGGTAAGCGGCCCGTCTAAGGTCAGCACCAGGGCGACCGGCGCGTCGTCCTGAGCCCTTGCCGATCGAGTAACCGGCAGGGCGAACATGGCGGCGAGTACGCCGAGCAGAATCAGGACGATAAACCAGGCGCGTGTGTGCATAAGTTCTATCGATATTATAGCCGGTTTTATCGCTGACTCGCAGCCGGCCAAGCGACCTGGATGGGACGCGGACGAGCGCGGAAAACGCGGATCGTTAAAAAATCAGATTAAGCAGGGTAAAAGCTCCTAAGACAGTAGAGAGGCCGCCGATAGCAATGGTTAAACGCGGCGCTGGAATGCGGCTGACGGCGAAAGCCGCCAACGGCACGGAGAGAACTGCGCCGAGCAGCAGGGAGGGCGCCAGGTGCCAGGGGAACGGCGAGCCGCTGAGGAGGTAGACGAGGATGCCCACCAAGCTGGTGATACCTTCTGCCAGAGAAGCGATGCCGATGGCGGAGGCGCTGCGCACACCGGAGAGCAGCTGCCCGCCGGTGACCACCGGGCCGTAGCCGCCGCCGCTGATGCCCTTATTGAAGGCTGCCAGGAATCCCAGACCAGCGATGCGCCGCCAGGAGAACGACATTTCCCGCCTGTGATTCTTCAAAATCCACAGGCCAATGCCCAGCACCAGCAGTCCAATATACACTTTGACTACGAGGGCGGGCAGCCTGACAGCTAAGGATACGGAGAGGATGGCGCCGACAATGCTTAACGCGGCCATGACCAGCATCACTTTGAAGTCCCGCGTTCCGGGCCGGAAGTTGACGTTGCCGAACTCGTGATGGAAGATGGCGGCTGCCAGACCGGTGACGAACTCGGAGAACAGCACAGCGGGTACGATCTCGGACGGCTCATAGCCAAAGACCAGGAGCAGCGGCGTCAGGGTTGTGCCGTAGCCCATACCCAACGAGGAATCGACGAATTCACAGATAAATGCCAACAGGATGATGGGAAAGGCCAGCTCAGCAGCCTCGAAGCCTGGGGCAACATGGGCTAGCGGAAGGCGCCGGAGTACATAGAAAGTGAGCGCCAGCACGATGAGCGCGACCCCGAGTGGTAAGCGGCGGCGAAGCGGAAAGTTTTTTAGCAAGGAATTCCTTAGATTAAGCCGAAAAGTCTCTTTTTTAGTGCAGCTTGGCGGCCTCGGCGGCCAGCTGCTCAGCGCTTAATTGGATATAGCCGGCTTCGTCCACAAACTGCTGGCCGTCAGCTAATACCCACAGGATGAACTCTCGCACCAGGCCGCCAGGTTCTCCATTGGTGACCAGGTTCAACAGCCTGGCCGGAGGGGAGGGGTAGCGCCCGCTGGCTACAGCTTCCAGAGCGTCTTTTTTGGCCTCTAAAAGTTCTTCTGGGTCGGCCGCGCCGTTGGCGTTAATGTCGAGGGGCAGCACCACCAGGCCGGCTAAAGGTTCACCGCTGGCGGCATCATATGCATAGTTCAGGTTGTTGTAGCCGATGCCCAGCTCGTCCCGGGCAACGGCATCCGCCAATCCCGGATCTCCAAAGACGCCGATGCCCAGCAGATCTTCCCGTGTCCCTCCCAGGAATTTGGCCCAGGTTTCAGGCGCGCCGGCGGCGTCGGATCGCGTGTAAACGTGAATGGCGTCGCTTAATTCAGGTCTTCCGACGACCTGACCCCAGGTTTGCACATCTCCGCTGATATAGATTCCGGCAAAAGTCTCCCGAGTTACTCCCTGTTCGAGAAGCTCAACGATGACCGGGTTCTCAACGTTGACCATCGGGAAGACAGCGTCCTTGGTGACCGCAACCCAGAAAGCGCCCTTATCCTGCTCTTCCGGCGCGATCTCGCGAGACACCATGCCGATGTCGACTGCGCCGGCCAATGCGTCAGCCATGCCTTTTCCGGCACCACCGGCAGAGATATCAAAACGCACTCCCGGGTGGATAGCCTGATATTCTTCGGCCCAGCGGGTCATCATCGGATAGAGGGCGAACGCCCCAGATATGCTAATGGTGCCCTCCATCTCTGCACCGCCCTGGGCAGGTGACGTCCTGCCGCAGCCAGCACTGGCAAAGATCAAAAGCAAGGCCAGACATCCAGTTGTGAGAAGCTCGTAAGTCTTCTTCATAGCAGCACTCTCCTATCGCGTAAAGTCTATAAAGTCTACTTATTAACTAGACTTTTCTCGAAAAATTTTTAGGCTTCCTTTGTTTCACTACGTATTGCGTAGTGCGTCAGGCCCCTTTTTTTACCTTTTCGACCTTGGTGAGCACGTCTGCCAACGTGGTGTTGTCCAGGATGTCGGCGATGGCGTTGCGCACGTCCAGCATGGCCAAGCGCAGCCCACAGGACTCCTGGTCCGGGCAGCCGCACGGCTCGTAAGCCATTTGGCTGACACAATTGACCGGGGCGAGCGGCCCGTCCAGGACGCGCACGATGTTACCGAGGCTGATGGCCTGGGGCGGCTGCGCCAGGTAGTAGCCGCCGCCGACGCCCATCTTGCTGTGCAGCAGGCCGGCGTTCTTCAGGGTCAATAAAATTTGTTCTAAGAACTTTGCGGGGATCCTCTCGCGTTCGGCGATCTCCTTGATCTGCACGACCCCGTTGTGGGGGTTTCCATTGCGCGCCGCCGCCAGGTCGATCATGGCGCGCAACCCATATTCACCGCGTTTAGATAGTCTCATAGCAACCTGTAAAGTATAGTAGTTCTATAGAATTTAGTGCAGAAGTAGAATACTCTTTTTTCAAGGAAGAGTCAAGCGGATTGGGAAAGTTTAAGGTTTTGCGGTGTGAACCGGCGAGACGCGAGGGGCGAAAGGAATTAACGCAGAGGCGCAGAGACGCAAAGGAGGCTATAACGCAAGGACACGGCGAGGAAGAACGTCGCTCAGGGGCAACGGAGGCGAAGAGGAGCTAAGGTTTTGTGGGGGACGCTTTGCCACTGAGAGGCGAAGATTTCTTGGACGAGATGAAATGAATATTTCAGATCACTGCTGGTGAAATAACTGTTGCATTATTTGTCGTTTTCCGGTATATTATAGGCAGCCAAAGTCCTTACAAAGGAGCCGGCGATGAGCCCCAGCGATTCCGTGGAGAACCGGATCGCCACTGTACTTGACAGCCTCAGTCAGAAACAAACGCGTCTGGCGCGTTTTGTGCTGGACAGCAAATATTTCATGTCTTTCGCCTCGGCCAGCCAGGCCGGCGAGAAGACCCGAACCAGCGCAGCGACGGTCGTGAGGTTCGCGCAGACCCTGGGCTATCAAGGATATTCGGAACTGCAAGCGGCCATACGGGCTGAATTGCCCAGTTATTTGACCGCGGCGGAACGCATCCAGGCGCGCCTTTCAACAGACCCCCCCTCCGATAACACACCCCAGCAAGTCTTCCATACTGACATCCGCAATATCGAGCGCTCAGCCAATAATCTGGAAAGTTCGAAACTCGAGGCCGCCATGCAGGAAATCCTGCAAGCAGACGACATCCTTGTGATCGGCTCCGGTCTCTCAGCCGCGCCGGCACTGTATCTGGCGCATTCACTCAAAGTGATGGGCTTTGATTGCCGGGTGGTAATCAACGGAGGTCTTTCGCTGGCTGCTGAATTAGCTCACCTCAGCCCAGGAAAATTGATCATTGCCATTGATTTATGGCGCTACGTGCGTTCCACAGTCGCGGCTGTCTCAGCAGCGCAGGATGCTGGAGTGCATACGATCGCGATTACGGACAGCATTGTGTCACCCCTGGCCAATCTCGCTGACTACGCCTTCGAGGTCGCCACGGATGGAGTGGCTCACAGCCTATCAGTCACCGCTGCTACGTCGCTGATTAACGTTTTTGTGGCTGTCCTATCGCAAAAAGTCCCTGAGCAGACCATGGAGGCTCTGCGGCGAGTGGACGCGGCATACCGTGCCAATGACCTTTTAATCATGGAGTGAATGTGCAGGTTACTATCTGTGGAGGCGGAAACGCCGCGCATGCCTTAGCCGGCCTTCTGGCGGCCAGGCAAGGATTGCGAGTAAACGTGTACACCCCATTTAGCGACGAGGCCCGGCGCTGGCAGCTTGGAATGGCGCGCAATCATGGAATTTGCGTTCGCAGCCGGGACGGAACTATCGTGGGCAGGCCCCATTGGGTGAGCGCCAA
>DATCIL010000283.1:0-1846 GCA_036507795.1 Anaerolineales bacterium
TCCGAGCCGCGCTTGCGGACCATGGGCGCAGGTTTGGAGCTTTCCGCCCGGCGCAAGGATGGCAGCGAGTTTCCGGTGGACATCATGCTCAGTCCTTTGCAGACTGAACAAGGGCCAATGGTGATCAGCGCCATGCGCGATATTTCAGAAAGCAAAAGAATGCAGGCTGAGCTGGCTGAGTTGCAGCGTCGCTTTCTCGACCATCTGGAAACGGAACGAATCAATCTGGCGCAGGAACTGCACGATGGACCAATTCAGGATATGTACGGGGTGATCTTCCGGCTCAAGAGCATTACGGCGAGCGAAAATGGCGAGCAGGGGAGTATCACCGAGGCGCAGGTGGCCTCCGTGGCGGCCGAAGTTCAAAACGTCATTCAGGTTTTACGCGCAATTTGCGGCGAGCTTCGTCCCCCCACTTTGGCGCCTTATGGGCTGGAGAAAGCCATCCGGGAACACGGCTCACACTTTCAGAATGCTCATCCGGAAATCAATGTGCATTTAGACCTGATGAATGATGGCCAGCAGCTGCCCGAAAATGTACGCTTCGCCCTCTTCCGCGTTTACCAGAACGCAATCAGCAACGTCTTGCGGCACGCCCAGGCCGGGAATTTAGGCATACTCTTTAAACTGGACGAGGAATCGGCCGTGCTGGAGATCAAAGACGATGGGCAGGGCTTCCAGCTGCCGTCCCGCTGGGTTGAGTTTGCCCGGAAGGGACACCTTGGCTTGGTGGGGACGGTCGAACGCGTCAAAGCGATCGGTGGGCGGATCAATATTACCTCCTCGCCAGGCAAGGGGACTTCCATCCGAGTTACGGTTCCGAGAAAATAAAAAGCGGAGGAATTTTATTGATTTCCCCCATAAGCTCCTGTATAATTCTACGCGAAGAACCTCGTGTTCTTTGGAATGCCTGCAGGGTCGCGAGCAATTGCAGTTGGGCAATTAAACGGAGCGGCGGGCAACCTTCCGGTCGCCCGCACTCCTCTGATGACACTCGCACAGCGTCCATCAATAGTTTAGCACGATTTGCCCGTTGTTTACTTAACACTCCTGCAAGTTGCCGAAGCCTGTGCAGGCGGCGAATACGAAAGCCCCGGACGGATAATCCGGGGCTTTCGTTTATGACACTCGCACAGCGTCATAATATTAAACGAATAAGATTGTAAAACGTTACAAGCTCGAGCCGCCGTTCGCCAACCGCTCAGCCGCCGTCCTCCCCATGCTCAGCAGGTGTCCCCCTATGCTCAGCCGTCGTCCCCCCCATGCTCAGCCGCCGTCCCCGGCGGCGTCTTGTGCCCAGGATGGCGCAAGGACCAATGTGCCTGAAATGTTTTGCGTGCACACGGCTGGTTAATCGGCTTGCAGACTCACACCATTTATGATATGTTAAGGTCGGACTCCACGGGGTAGGCAGTAAAGAGGCTTTTATCACTAACGCAACGTTACCGCAGTCTTTGTCCATCATCCTGGCAACGAAACCCCTGGGGTCTTTTTATTCGGGTTTCCAAACCCCGGGCTCTTAAATCAACGACAACAGGAGGACCACCGATGTTCGAAGAAGATAAGGATGAAGATATCCGCAGTGGCTTGGAACGGCTGGCAGCGGAAATCTCGGACCAGTATGCCGATGTGCGCGAGTGGCGCGAGGACGTGGTCTACTTCCTGCAAGCCCTCGAATTACAGGCCATGGCCAGGGATCCGGATCACCCGGCAAACTTTGAGGCCATGATCGACGCTCTCCGGTCGACGCTGACCAACCGTCTGGCGGAGAACCGCTGGACCTAGATAATTGAACCGGGATTCGAGGCATTTTGGAAGGCCCGTGTGCCGAAATTCACGCGGTCTC
>DATCIL010000284.1:0-1831 GCA_036507795.1 Anaerolineales bacterium
ACTCCGAAAAAGAGTGTGCACCCGTTATGCCACTTTATTAAAGAGATACTATTTTGACAATGTCAGATTAAGTTTGCACCTTAACAAGTTTGCGATGACGGTGTCTGAGGCGACTGGCGGTGGAGCGAGAACGGTTGACCAGATGTTGGACGACCTGCTCTCGAGCCTCTTCTGGAGAGAGTTGTGGCAAGGGCAAGACGGCTTTGAGCATATCGCGCACGTTGGCGGTCGATAAAGCGGGCAGAACTTCGACTTCCAGTTGGTGAGCCAACTGTGGATCTCTGGTCGCTGCTTTGGCCCAGGAGAGTTTGGTCTGGGCGATGAACCAGAGGGCGCAGGCGGTCAAGGCGGTGTGATGTTCCCAGCCGCGATACTTCTGAGCTTGGAACTCATCCCAGCCATTCTCATCCTTGGCATCCTGGATGACGCGCTCGACGAAGTATCGGGCACAGGCGCCTTCGGCCAAACGCTCCAGAGGTGTCTCCTGCGGGGCATTGCTCAAGAGATAGGTGTGATCGCCATTGCGCTCAATGCGCAGGATCAACCACTCTTCCCGCAACTCATTCTCGGGCTGGTTCCAAATCCAGACCCGCCGGGCGGCGAAATCATCTTCCAGTACGCCGCGCTCGTTGTGACGGATGAACAGGCGCTGCCAGAGGGTATCCGGCCGCTTGCCGACCTGCTCCACCCGCACGCTGGGAACACCGTTGAGCACCTTTGGCCGTCGGTTGGGGCGGCCCGGGCCGGCTGTCTTTTCGGGCACTCCAATCTGGGGAGGCTGCAGATAGACCCGGGTGTTGGCTGGCACATCCGCAAAGTAGGTCACCCCTGCCCGTTCCAACTCGGCTCGAAAATGGCTGTCGCGTCCATACAGATTGTCACAGGCCAGCGCTTCGAAGGGTAAGCCCTGCGCTTTGGCTCGCTGGATCATCTCCAGTCCAAGTTCCGGTTTGGTCTGAAACCGGCGTTCTTTCGGGATGCCCAGTTTTTTCCGCTCCTGGGCAAAATCCGGCGTGAACCATTCGGCTGGCACAAACAGGGCGCTGTCCACCATCGCCCAGATCGTCCAGGGAACGCTGCGCCAGTGAGCATAGCCCAACACGACTGACACCTGGCAGGTATCCACTTTCCCTAAGCGGCCATTGTACTGGCGTAGCGAGCCCGCACTGTGGAGGTCCGCTTTCTCGTCGGCACTCTCATCCAGAAGGAGATAACTCCCCTCCGCCAGTTGGGGCGTGGCCTGAATGTCTTCCTGAATGCGCTGGTAGACCTTCTCTCCTGACCAGCGCGAGTTGGACATGAAGTGCTGCAGGGCCTGCCCGTCCTGGCCTGCCATCTGCCGGGCAATCCCGGCGTAGTGGCGATCCTTGTCCATCGTCATCTGCCCACGCAGATATTCGTAGGCATGTTCGCTGGTATCCCGGGTTTGCGTCTTGAAGCAGTCCCGGTATCTTTCCCAATGTCGCCGCAGTTGCCCAGGCAATGCTTCGATCCGCTCCAGCGGTAGTCCCCAGCGTTCTGGGTCATACAGGCTTTTTTTATCTTGTACATGCCCCTGAATCTACTACACTATACCCGAAATGTGACATTGTCAAACTAGTATCTCTTTAATAAAGTGGCATAACGGGTGCACACTCTTTTTCGGAGTGCCATGATCGCCCTGGCGAGATCTTTGAGCGGTTTCCAATATCAATGTTTACCCACTATGCTTCAACGACAAATTTCTCTAAGAGTTTGGCTTCAAACTCATAGCTTTTGCTTATTTTGCATACAAAAACATTTCTGATTTAGGGCTCATCTATCAACGCTGTCCGAAAATTGTCCTATTTCT